>DATEEB010000134.1:0-5107 GCA_035281345.1 Rhizomicrobium sp.
GGCGGCGGTTCGCTGCTCGCCAATCTGGACCAAGTGTTGCGCGATGAAACCGGCTTGCCGGTTTCCATCGCCGACGATCCCTTATCCTGCGTCGCGCTGGGGACGGGGCGGGTTCTGGAAAATTCCAAAAGCATGCGCCACGTCTTGTCCACTGCTTTTTAAGATATGCGGAAATAGGGACCGCGCCGCATAATGGCCAACGCCTGGAAGATCGCTCGCAAAAGCAATGTCCAGCTGCCGCTGGTCATCGTTATCGCGCTGGCGGTCGTCTTGGTGCTGTTGGGCAGGGCGCAAGGCACGCTGTTCGACACGGCTCGCACCCATGTCACCGATCTGATGGCGCCGGTTCTGGAAACGGTGCGGGCGCCGGTGGCGGGCTTCGACCGCTGGATCGGCTCTATTGGCGAAATCTTCTCAGTCTATCAGCAGAATTTGAAGCTGAAGGAAGAGAATGCGCGCCTCAAGCAATGGCGCAATGTCGCCATCGTGCTGCAGGGGCGGGTGTCGCGCTATCAAGCCTTGCTGCATGCGGTGCCCGATCCAAAGATGAATCGCGTTTTGTCGCGCGTCATCGGGCGGGCCAACCGCCCCTTCCTGCAGACCATGGTTCTGGATGCCGGGCGCGACAACCGTGTCTCTCCGGGCCAGGCGGTGATGGATGCTCGCGGCATGATCGGGCGTGTCTATCTGACCGGCCGCCGCACCAGTTGGGTGATCCTGCTGACCGACTTGAACAGCCGCATTCCCGTCACCATCACCGCATCTTCGGGCAAGACGGGCCATGTGCAGGCCATCATGACCGGCGACAATACCGCCATGCCGGCTCTGGCGATGGTGTCGCGCACCGTGACGCTGCAGGCCGGCGATCAAGTGACCAGCTCCGGCGATGGCGGCTTGCTGCCCGCCGGCCTTCCCATCGGCACGGTGATGGCGGATGGCGGAGTCAAATGGCGGGTGGCGTTGCTGGCCGATGCCGCCGCCAGCCAGGACGTGGAGATTTTGAACTTCTCTCAGCGGCCGGAAGCCTTGCCTGCGACCGCGGAATTGCCGGCGGAGGCCGCCGGGCTCAAACCGCATGTGCCGCCGCCTCCCGCGCCGCAGCCTGACCCACTGGCTGCGCCGCATGCCATGCAACAGGCAGCCCCCGTTCCCGCCACGCCTGCCGCAGCGGCGCAAACACCCAAACCGGTGATCCTGGCTTCGCCGCAGCGTGGCACAGCGGCCGCCGACGCCGCGCCCGAACAAGATGCGGACCGCTAGCTATGGCCAAGCTTGAACGCGCCGGTCACGTTCCGCGCTTCCGCTTTCTGGTCGCGTTCGTTCCTTTGCTGTGCGGATTGCTCTGTGTGTTGATCACGGGCATTCCGGTTTCGCTGTTAGGCGGCTTGGTGCCGCCGCCGCTCCTGGCCTTGGTGCCGGTTTATTTCTGGTGCCTGGTGCGGCCCGATTTGATGACGCCCTCGGTCGCTTTCACCATCGGCTTTGCCGAAGATATTTTGTCCGGCGGACCGCCTGGCATCTGGACGCTGGCTTTTGTGCTGGCCTATGCCCTGGTGGCGCGCCAGCGCGACAGCTTTGCGAGCCTTTCGGGCCTGGCCGCCGTGTTGGGCTTTGCCGCGGCGTCCGTCTTTGCCTGCGCGGTGGCTTATGGCACCGTGGCGGCGTTGAATTTCCTCTCCGGCATCAGCTTGCCCCCCTTGACCCCTTTGATCGGGGAACTGGCGATGACGGTGTTGTTCTATGCCCCCACGACCCTGGCGGTGAGCTGGTTGCACCACAATCTGGTCGGCGCGGCGCGAGGCGATGTCTGATGCCGCTGTTCGATAAGAAGGACAAAAGCCGTTACGCCACCTTCACCCGCCGCTCCGTGGGCATGGGCGCGGGGATGACGGCGGTGTTCGCGGTGCTGGCCGGCCGGCTCTATCAACTTCAGATTCGCGACGGCGATCAGTATTTGCTGGAAGCCGAGGACAATCGCGTTTCCGAACGGCTGATCGTGCCCCCGCGCGGCCGGATCATGGACCGCTATGGCGCGGAATTGGCCAACAGCCGGCGCAACTACCGGGTTCTGTTGGTCCGCGAGCAGGCCCCCGATGGCGTGGAAAAGGCGCTGGACGCCATCGGCAAGGTGATTTTGCTGACAGACCAGCAGCGAAAGAAAGTGTTGCACGATCTTGCGATCAACAAGAAGTTCGTGCCGGTGCCGGTGGCGGAAAATATCAGTTGGGAGGAATTTTCCCGTGTCAATCTGCACCTGCCTTATCTGCCCGGGGTGCAGTGCGATGTCGGCGAGGCGCGCGACTATCCCTTCGGAAAAGAACTGGCGCATGTGTTGGGCTATGTCGCTTCGGTATCGCCAAAGGACATGGAGCTTGATGAAGACCCATTGATGAATCTGCCGGACATGCGGATCGGCAAGCGCGGCGTCGAAAAGCAATTTGAAAAAGAGATCCGGGGCAGGGCGGGCGCCTCCCGCGTCGAGGTCAATGCCTATGGCCGCGTCATCCGCGAGCTGGGCCAGGATCCGGGCAAAGCGGGAGAAGATGTTTATCTCACCCTGGACCGCGCGGTGCAGGGGCTGGCGGACAAGGCGCTGGAAGGCCAAAGCGCCGCTTTGGTGGTGATGGACGTCAACAATGGCGATGTCCTTGCGATGTCCTCGACCCCTGGCTTTGATCCCAATCTTTTCAATGTCGGCCTTACGGGCGCGCAATGGCGCGATCTCACCACCAACGATCACAAACCATTGCTCAACAAGTTCATGGGCGGCACCTACCCGCCGGGCTCCACCTTCAAGACTGCGGTGGCGCTGGCGGCGATCGAGGCGGGCATCGCAACCCCGGACTATCATGTCAGCTGTTCCGGCGTGTACAATTTTGGCGGTCATGCCTTCCATTGCTGGCGGCGCCAAGGCCACGGCACGGTGGATGTGGTGGCCGCTATCCAGCGCAGTTGTGACGTATTCTTTTATGAAACTTCGCGCCGTCTGGGCATCGACCGGATCGAGGAAGCGGCGCGCAAATTGGGCCTGGGCGCGCCGACGGGAATCGAACTGCCCGGCGAACGCAGCGGCCTGGTTCCTAGCCGCGCCTGGAAGCAGAAGACCTACAAGTCCGCTTGGCAGCAGGGCGACACGCTGAGCGTCGGAATTGGGCAGGGCTATATCACCGTCACACCCCTGCAGCTGTGCCAGCAGGCGGCGCGCATCGCCAGCGGCAAGGCGGTTTCCCCGCGATTGGTGCATTCGGTGGGTGGGCGTGTGATGCCCAGGGCTGAATTCGCCAAGCTGGATTTTTCCGATTCCGCCCTGGAGATCGTGCGGCTGGGCATGAACAAGGTGGTCAATGAGCCGGGCGGCACGGCCTATCTAGAGCGTATTCCCGTTCCGGGCTTGGAAATGGCGGGCAAGACCGGCACGGCACAGGTGCGCGTCTATACGCGCGAAGAACGGCTGCGCGGCCTTTCCAAGAATGCCAGCCTGGACTGGAAGCTTCGCGATCACGGTCTGTTCATCGGCTATGGGCCGGTGATCGATCCCAAATATGCCATTGTCTGTGTGGTGGAGCATGGGTCCGATGGCCATCCCCAGGTGAAGGCGGCGCGCGATGCGATGCGGCTGACCTTGGAGCGCGACTTGCTCAAACTGCCCACCGCCTATCCCGTCAGAAATTCCGCCAGCGCGGCGCGTCCCGGCAAGCAGGCGGACATCCATGCACCCGACAGCGCAAAGGCGGGGGGCTGATGGCGCTTCGCCCGTATGCCGCCGCCAAACGCACCTTGTCGCTCACCGACAAGCTGATGGAAGTCAATTGGGGCTTGGTGATGATCATCTGCATGATCGCCATCGCTGGCATCGCCATGCTCTATTCGGTGGCCGGGGCGAATTTCCATCCCTGGGCGCTTAGGCAGATCGCAAATTTCACCTTGGGCCTGTTGGTGATGCTGGCCGCCGCGGTGATTGATATCCGAGTATGGATGAGCCTGGCCTATCCCGCCTATGCGGTCGCGCTGGCGCTGTTGGTGGTGGTGGAATTGGTGGGCCGTGTGGGTCTGGGGGCGCAGCGCTGGATATCGCTGGGGCCGGTCGATCTGCAGCCTTCCGAGTTGATGAAGATCGCCTTGGTGCTGGCGCTGGCACGTTTTCTCCATGGCAAGAGCGTGGAGGAAGTGTCCAAGCCGATCCCACTGGCCATCGGTCTGGCCATGATCGGCATTCCTGCCTTGTTTGTGGTGCTGCAGCCCAATCTGGGCACCACGCTGATCATTGTCGCGGACGGCTGTTCGCTGTTGTTCTTGGCGGGACTCAGTTGGTGGTGGATCGGCCCCACTTTTGCCGCGTTGGTGGCAGCGGTGCCCTTGGCGTGGCGCTTTGTGCTGCATGACTATCAAAAGGCGCGGGTGGAGACCTTCCTGGATCCCGGCTCCGATGCCCTGGGCAAGGGCTGGAACATCACCCAGGCCAAGATCGCCATCGGTTCGGGCGGGGTGGCGGGCAAGGGCTTCACCGAAGGCACCCAGAGCCGGCTGAATTTCCTCCCCGAAAAACAAACCGACTTCATCTGGACCAGCTTTTGCGAGGAATTCGGTTTTGTCGGCGCGCTGGCGCTGCTGGTGCTGTTCGGCGTGGTGATTTTCTACGGCGTGCAAACGGCGATGAGCGCCCGCAGCCAGTTCAGCCGGCTGCTGGCGATGGGCGTGATCCTGAACTTCTTCTTCTACATGATGATCAACGGTCTGATGGTGATGGGCCTGATTCCGGTGGTGGGTATCCCCATGCCGCTGCTCTCTTATGGTGGCTCGGCCATGCTGACGGTGATGCTGGGATTTGGCCTTCTGATGAGCGTGCATATCCATCGTCAGGTGGAGATTCCCCGCCATTCCGGCGGGATTATCTAAGTACCCCCATCCGTCGCAGCGGCGCGCATCCAAGCGCGCCGCGAGGCCGGGACGGCGACGTCGTACCGGCCGCTCGCCCAAGCTCGCGGCGTTCGTCGCTCCGCCCTCGCTTATGCTCGGGCGCTCGGCACTCCAATCGGTCCACTGGACCGATTGGTCCGGCTATGCCGGTCGTGCCTCGCTCCACAGGACCATTTCGCTTGCTTCGCAA
>DATEEB010000135.1:0-18061 GCA_035281345.1 Rhizomicrobium sp.
GTGGTGGCGATGCGTGTTTCCAGATTGGCGCCTTGCAAGCGAGAGGCGCGCACATGGTCGTCCAGCTCCAGCCGCGCATCCTCGACAAAAGACAGAAAACAGGCGCGCTTGTCGGGATAGTGGAGATAGAAAGTGCCGTGCCCCAATCCCGCTTCGCGCGCGATATCCTGCGGCCTTGTGGCGTCGTATCCGCGCTCGACGAACAATTTGCGCGCGGCTTGTTTCAGCCGCACAAGACTCTCCGGCTTGCGGCGCCCAATACGCGCGCGCTCCATAACAACGACTTGACCAGACACTTGTACCCCCACCGATGCAACCTTCAGCCCGACAACGCCCACCGTCCACTGCACAAATTCTGCAAGTGGTTACAGCGCGCGTTTACTCCGACATTAGCTGTACCTGAGAGTGTCACAAGATGGGTGTCCATGTTGAGGACAGCGGCTGCTCTCGTTTGGAACACCCCTACCGCACGCGGCAGACCGCCTTCTTCCAACCGTCATAAAGGCGGTCGCGAGCCTCCTTCTTCAGGACCGGTTTGAAGCGGCGATCCAACGCCCAGCGCGCGGCAATGTCTTTCTCGTCCTGGAATAATCCGGCGCCCAGCCCAGCCAGATAGGCTGCGCCCAGCGCGGTGGTTTCGGTAACATGCGGGCGTTCTACGATAAGGCCTGTCAGATCAGCCAAACGTTGGCAAAACCAGTCATTGGCGACCATGCCGCCATCCACTTTTAGCCTCTTCAGCCCTTTCAGGCCCGCCGATCGCATGTCCCGGCGCATGGCTTCCAGCAAATCACGCGTCTGATAGCAAACAGCATCCAGCGCGGCGCGCACGATTTCGCACTTGCCGCTGTCACGCGTCAGACCCACGATCGCGCCGCGCGCATGCGGATCCCAATAAGGCGCGCCCAGTCCGGTGAAGGCGGGCACGACATAGAGCCCCTCCGCCACTTTGGCGCGCTTGGCCATCGCCTCACTTTCAGCGGCGGTCGCCAACAATCCCAGGACATCGCGCAGCCATTGAATCACCGCGCCCGCGATGAAGATGCTGCCTTCGATGGCATAGTGCTTGCGCGCCAGTGTAGTGGCCAATAACCGGTTTTTCGAGCGCGGGACCCCTTTTCCGGTGTTCACCAAAACGAAACACCCCGTTCCATAGGTGGACTTCACATCGCCGGGCGAAAAACAGGCCTGACCGAAACTCGCTGCCTGCTGATCGCCCGCCACGCCCAAAATCGGAATCGGCGCGCCCAGCAGCAAGGGATCGGTGATGCCGAAATCGCCGCGGCTTTCGCGTATCTGAGGCAAGATAGCGCGCGGAACCCCGAACAGTTTCAGCAGTTCGGCGTCCCAGTCGCGTGTCTTGAGATTCCACAGCATGGTTCGTGACGCATTTGTGATGTCACTGGCATGCACCCTGCCCTTGGTGAGATTGAAGATCAGCCAGCTGTCGATGGTGCCGAAGGCAACGTCTTTTTTAAAGCGCCCGCCACGGTCTTTGAGGCCCTTCACATTCTTGAGCAGCCATTCCAGCTTGGTCGCCGAAAAATAAGGGTCGAGCAAAAGACCGGTCTTGGCCGCGATCTTAGGCTCCCATCCCTGGCGCTTGAGCGTAGCGCAACGCTGCGCCCCACGGCGATCCTGCCAGACAATGGCATTGTGCAGCGGTTCTCCCGATCCTTTGTCCCAGATCAGGGACGTCTCGCGCTGATTGGTGATGCCGATGGCGGCAACCCTATCCGCCCCTGTTCCCTTGAGCACCACGCGGCAGCATTCCAGCGCCGCCTGCCATATCTCGCGCGGATCATGTTCGACCCAGCCATTGGCGGGGAAAATCTGGCGCAACGCCACGCCGTGACTGCGCAGAGGGCGCGCGGCATCATCAAACAGAATGGCGCGGGTTGAGGTCGTGCCCTGATCGATCGCCAGCAGATGGGCTTTGCGCATCATCGCAAAGCACACCTTTTGGATGCCCCGCGCAAGGCTAAAGCGGCGCGGCCTGGCGTGTTGTCACGCTCCCGCCAACGCGGGACAAATGCGACGGATAGACGGCGAAAGAAAGCGACAGAAACAGGAGCGCCGCCGCCAATCCGGTGGCGACCAACGCGAGGAGAATGGTGAGATCCCTGCCGCGCCGGCGCGCGCTGTCTTGGCGCAAAAGCCAGCGCTTGGCGGCAAGCTTGTCCCGGGGCGGCAGGCCAAAGGGATGCGGCGCCGAGATCAGCCGGAGAACCGAATCCCGTCCCAGCGACTCGAAGACCGATTCCAGCCTCTCCTCCTCTTGGCGGCGGCCATCCTGTGCCAGCAAAGCCGGCCGCGGGCCCACCGGGACCAGCCGCAGATTCTCGGTCAATTCCACGATACCCCTTACCCTTGCCTGACCTTGGTCCCGGCAAGTCCGGGAACTTTAGGCAAGAGCGTTCGCCGACTCACCCCTGCGCGGCATTTATGAACATCTTTTCTGGCCTATCCGGCTTAGCGGCCAAATATTGGTCTTGCCTTAAAATGCGGCATCAGTACATATTTCCAGTGAAATTTTGATTGTTTGTCACTATTAATTTGTCGCAAAGTGTCACAAATTTATCGTGTCCGACCCGCCCTCCCTGGATCTCAGGCGTTGTTGGGATACAGAGCCGTGTTGGCAGGGAATAAGGCTTGCATGCCGCTAAAAGCGATCACCGGACGGGAACAGGCCGGCAAGGTGGCGGGTGGCTATGTGGCCAGTGACGGGGTGAGGCAATAGGATTGGGCAGCGAATTTGGCAATGACGTGCCGCCGCCGGCCGAGCGGCGTCCGGCGCGGCGCAAGCGGGTTCTGCTGGCGGGCATCGTCGCTTATGCCGATGGCGCGCGCAGTTTCGATTGCACCCTCCGCAACGTATCGCAGACCGGCGCGCGCGTCGTGATGGGCAAGAACCAGCAATTCCCCACCGACTTCTATTTGATCAATATTCGAGACCGCGTCGCCTATGACGCAAAAGTTGTTTGGAACGACGGTTCCGAAGTGGGCGTCACTTTCAAGAAAACCTACCCTTTGTCAGAACTCACCGAACCCAAACTGAGCTTCCTCAAACGGCTTTGGCTTTCCAAGGCCGCCCGCTAATAGCGGCCGATCAGGCCATTTTTCCGCGAATTGAGAACGGCTAAGGAACGGAAGTTTCACATTTAAGCGCCTGTTAACACACCCCTGTTAGTAACCGTAGCAGGCCCATTCAGCGGCCTATGCAGAATGCATTTGGGGCAATCACGTGGGGCTTACCGCACACGATATGAGCGACATGGGCCGCCTGGCTCAGCTCGCCATGAATCCGCAGTCCGGCGCCAGCCGCGAGGAGATCTACCTCGCCGTCGCCTCGCTTTATCGCATCCAGGGCACGGGGCTCAACGAGCGCGAACGCGAGTTGATGCGCGAAATTCTGCGCCGCCTCACCCATGATGTGGAAATGGCGATCCGTATCGCGCTGGCCCAGCGCTTGGCGGAAGACACCACCGCGCCGCATGACATGATCCTGCTTTTGGTGGACGATTCCATCGAAGTCGCTCGCCCCCTGATTCTGAATTCTCCCCTCCTCACCGAAACCGACGTGCTCAGGCTGATCGCCGAGGCCGGTATCGCGCATCAAGAGGCGGTGGCGGCGCGGCCGCATATCGGCATCCCCGTTACCGACGCGCTCGCCAAATCCAATCACGAATCCGTGCTGACCGCCTTGGTGCGCAACGCCACCGCCAAGATTTCCGACGCCAGCTACGCAACGCTGGTGGAAAAATCGCGCGCCTTGACCGGCTTGCAGGAACCGCTCGTCCACCGTCCGGACCTGCCCCCGCAACTGGCCAACAAGATGTGCGAATGGGTTTGCGACGCGCTCAAGACCTTCATCCAGGACACCTACCAGATCGCGCCCAAGACCGTCGATGCGGCGCTCGCCTCCGCCACACAGCTGGTCAAAAGCCAGCCGGCCGGACCGCACGATTCGCCGCCCGACAGCGCGGCAAAATTGGTGGAAAAACTCGCCAGCAGCGGCCAGCTCAAAGCCGGCTTCCTGATGCGGGTTCTTAGCCAAGGTCAGGTGGATCTCTTCGATCTGGCTTTCGCGCGGCTATTGGAGATTCCGCTGACATCCTTCCGCGCCAGTTTCTATACCAGCGGGGCGCGCATCGTGGCCCTGTCCTGTCGCGCCGTTGGCATCGACCGCGCCGTGTTCACCACCGTGTACAACCTGTCGCGCCAGGCGCGCAGCATGTCCGCGACCCTGAGCAATTCCGACATCGTGACGGTGGATTCGATCTTCAACAGCTTCACCCGCCAGACCGCGATGGAAGAGCTGCGCGGCACGATGCCTTCCGCCTAGCGCCCCCTCCTTTTTGGGCCTTACCGTGTTAGTCTGTCACGGTTTTCAGGGCGTCCCGATGACCAAACTGCATTTCACGGCCGTGCCGCAAGCCGAAGATTCGCTCGCCAGCTTGCGGGCCCGCTATGGCGATGCCGGACCGGAGGCTGCGGATATCGTGGTGGCGCTGGGCGGCGACGGCTTCATGCTGCAAACCCTGCATGCCTTCATCGGCCAGGACAGGCCGATCTATGGCATGAACCGCGGCACCGTCGGCTTCTTGATGAACGAGTATCATCAGGACGATCTGTTGGAGCGGCTGGCGGCGGCGGAAAGGGCGGTGATCCACCCCCTCAAAATGGTGGCCCATACCCAGGCCGGCACCAGGGAGGCGCATGCCTTCAACGAAGTCTCGCTGCTGCGCGAAACCCGCCAGGCCGCCAAGATTCGCATTCTGGTGGATGAGAGACCCCGCATTTCCGAGCTGATCTGCGATGGCGTGCTGGTGGCGACACCCGCCGGCTCCACGGCCTACAATCTGTCCGCCCATGGCCCTATCCTGCCGATCGACGCCGATCTTTTGGCGCTGACCCCCATCTCGGCCTTCCGTCCCCGCCGCTGGCGCGGGGCGCTTCTGCCCCACCGCGCCAAGGTGCGGTTCGAGATTCTGGAAAGCAGCAAGCGTCCGGTCAGCGCGGTGGCCGACGACTCGGAAGTGCGCGACGTGGTGGCCGTGGACGTGGCCGAGGACCGGACCATTTCCATGACCATGCTCTACGATGCCGGCCATAGCCTGGACGAGCGCATTCTGGCCGAACAGTTCTCCGACTAGCGCAAAATACCGGCTTTTTAAGGCCCTATCGGGCGATGCAACCACGCCTGATGTGTATGCCGTTCACCAACGCTTAAGCCCCATTAAGCTATATGACGCCTGTAGAAAGTCCCGGCCGGAGCCGGGTGTTGGGGCATGGGCGATTATCGTTTCGACCGTCTGAAAGTGCTGGTGGTGGACGACAACGTCCATATGCGCAAGCTCGTCACCACGATCCTTCAGGCCTTCGGCGTGGTGCAGATCATGGAAGCCGATAGCGGCGACCGCGCCTGGGCGTCCTTGCGCGACACCAATCCCGATGTGGTGGTGCTGGACTGGGTGATGGAAGGCATGTCGGGCCTGGATCTGATCCGCATGATCCGCACCAATCCGCAGGCGCCCAATCCCTTTGTGCCTGTGATCATGCTCACCGGGCACACATCTTTGGATCATGTACGCCAAGCGCGCGATGCCGGGGTCAATGAATTCATTGTCAAGCCGGTTTCGGTCAAGACCATGATGTCGCGCCTGGTGGCGGTGATCGAACAGCCCCGTCCCTATGTGCGCACCGGCGGTTTCTTCGGTCCCTGCCGCCGCCGCCGCAGCGCCGATGAATATCACGGCCCCGAACGCCGTAGCGAAACAGCCAAGAAACAGGCAGCGGAGTAGCCCATGGCGCGCCAAAAACCCATCGAGCTTTTCATGCCGCCCAATATGCTGAAGGCCAAAGTCGGCGGCGGCAAAGGCGGTGTTGACATGGCCGCGATCCAGCGTGCCGAACAGGCGATGGACGCGCTGAAAGACGAATTCGACGACTGGATCGCCACGGATGTAAAAGCGCTGATCGCCGCCCGCGCCCGCTATGCGGCCACGCCGGATGCTGAGGCCCGCGCCGCGCTGCTGCGCGCCGCCCATGACATCAAGGGCCAGGCCCCGACCTTCAATTTCCCCCTGATCGCGCGGGTGGCATCATCGCTGACGCGCATGATCGGGGATTTGCCGCCGGAGGCCGCCATCCCGCTCCATCTGGTGGACGCCCATGTCAACGCCATTCAAGTGATCCACAAACAGGGCCTGAAGGACAGCGGCGACAAGATCGCCCAGGCGCTCTGTGCGGAATTGGATGCGCGGGTGGACGAAGTGCTGGCGGCTAAGACTTAGTCTCGTTGGACTGAGACAAGACGCTGAGCAGTCCGGGTCCGAAACTCATCGCCGAACTGGGCGTGGCGCTGTCCAATCCAAACAGGCCGCCGAACATCGCATGGCCGCGCGGCTGCCAATTCATCACACTCGCCAGCAGCGACTGAATCTGGGCGTCCTGGGCCGAGGCCACGCGAATAAGCGCGCTTTCCGGCGTCAGCGGGGCCTGTGGCGGTGGAACAGCGTCGGGCGCCTGGCGCAGGGTGTCGCTGCTGCCCGGCTGGCGCAGCGCCCAATCGTAAACCTCGCGCACCGATTTTGCGGTGCCGTCGGCATGGAAAAAGACGCTTTTGTTGGCGGCGGCGGCCTGCGGGAATTGCGCCACGGCGCTGGCGGACGGATCGCTCTGCGCCAACTTGATCAGTTTGGAGGCCGCATCCGGGCCCAGGAAATGCGCGGCATAAAGCTCGCCGCCGCATATGTCGCGGCCCAGATTGGCGCGCAACACGCTTTGGGTGCTTTTGGCGTGCTCGCCCGCCATCAGCGCACAGACTTCCGGATTCTTGCGCAAGGCCAGGATCGTGTCCTTGGCTTCGGCTTGGGCGCGATAACGGCCATTGGGCCCTTTGGTGATCGCGGCGGCCAGATCGCCCAAGCCATATTGGGCGCCATGCTCCTTCACCAATCCCAGCCAGGTCTGATCGATGAATTGAAACAGTCCGGTGGCGGAGGATGAACTGGATTGGGCGTTGGGCTTGAGGCTGGACTCGCGCATGGCGGTGCCCAGTAGATAGTGGAAATCCGATCCGGTCGCGGCGGCGGCGTTCTTTAATGCGGCGACGATCCGCTCGGCTCCGGGCCGTTCACTTCCGAGTGCGCCTTCGACCTGCATGAGCCTTTATTTTGCGCGCTTATGGTTAAGCATTGCTTACCGCCCGAAAAAGCGGCGCTTGGGCGGGGTCATGCCAGGGAACCGGGTCGCTATGGCCCCACACCGGCCCCGGCCAGGCGGGATCGCCCCTGCGCCGCCCGATCACATGAATGTGCAGTTGCGGCACCCTATTGCCCAAGGCACCGACATTAAGCTTTTCCACCCCCGGCAGAGCGCGGATCAGGCCCGACAATTTGACGATTTCCGCCATCAGTTGAAGCTGATCTTCGCCGCTCAAATCGCAGATTTCGATGGCGCCCGCGCGGCGCGGCACCAGCAGACCCCAATGATAGCGGCTGTCATTGTAAAGAAAGACGCGGGCGAGCGGCCAATCCGCCAGCGTATGAGTCAGCGATAGGATCGCCGGGTCCACTGTGAAATCGGCCATTATGCGCTCCGGGAAAATCGTTGCGGATCGAAATCGTGGATCACCGCGCCCTTGCCCATCACCATATCCGCCATCTCCTGGGCGATGGCCGGTGCGAACAGGATCCCGTTGCGATATTGCCCGCCGGCCACAAACACACCGTCTGTGCCGCAAGGCCCCAGCAACGGCAAACCATCCGGGCTTTTGGGCCGAAGACCCGCCCAATGATCCGCCAGCGCCCAATCCTTCAGGGACGGCATCACCCGCTGCGCCGCGGCGCGCAATTGGTCGCGCGCCTGATGTGTGGGGCTGGTGTCGAAGCCTTCGTCCTGTACCGTGGCGCCGATCAACACCTGTCCCGCGTCTCCCAGATGCGGACGCGGCACGCAATAGACACCCGCGCCCCACACCACCGGTCCGGGCAAGGCCGCGCCCGGCGGCGGCACCAGCGCGATCACCTCGCCCTTGACCGGCACGATGGGGATATTCAGCAAACCGCTCCAAGCGCCCGCCGCGATCACCACCGCATCGGCTTGGTAGCGGCCATAGGGCGTGAGCACCCGCGGACCGGGCTCGATCGCCACCGCCGCTTCATTGGCATGCAAAACCCCGCCCGCTTTCAGAAAGGCGATAGCCAGAGCTTCGCCCAGGGCGCGGTTATCGACATGAGCTTCATGCGGCGACCACAGCCCGCCCACCGTTCCGTCCCCCAGCAGCGGCACCAAGGTCCGCGCCTGGTCCCGGTCCAGGATACGAAGCTCGCTTTGTTCCCGAGACCGCATCACCTCCAGCTCGGCGGCATCGGCAGCCAACAGCAGCGCCCCAACCCGGTTGAGGAACACGCCTTGGCCGCTGGCGACTTCCAGTTCGGCGGCAAAGCCGGGCCACAGAGCATTGGCCCGAAGCGCCAGCTCTCGCTCGGCATCCGGGGCTTCTTCCAGCTCCGCCGTCACTGCCAGCATGCCCGCCGCTGCCCAGGTGGCACCTGCCGCAGGCTGGCTCCGGTCCAGGACCGTGACGGCGCAACCGGCCTGCAACAGCCGCCAGCCGATGCCCAATCCCGCAACACCCGCGCCAATGATGACAATGTTCACGAAGCCCCCTCCCCTGCCAAAACAATCATTGGGAAGACAAAGAGATAGGGCAGAAGATTAAAGCTCTTTCGCAAGTTCGCAGAGGAAGGAATATGAGGGGTGGAGAGGCGATAAAATATGGGCATCCCCCTCTATAGCGGCTGCCAGGCGGGATGTAACCGGCATGCGCGCCATGCGTATTATGAGAGCAATTTCGGCATGAGGTTTGAGATGGAAAAGGCATTGTTCGGCGCGGGCTGCTTCTGGGGGGTTGAGGACTTCTTCCGCCAGGTTCCAGGGGTCAGCGACGCGGTCTCAGGCTATGCCGGCGGCACCACCAGCAACCCGTCCTACAAGCAGATCTGCAATGGCGACACCTACCATGCCGAGGTGGTCGAGGTGACGTTCGACCCGGTCCGGGTGCCCTATCGCACCCTGGTGGACCTGTTCTTCCGCATGCACAACCCCACCCAGAGGAACCGCCAGGGGCCGGATTTCGGCACCCAGTATCGTTCGGTGATCTTCACCCATGGCGAGGAACAGGCGCGCATCGCGGCTGAAGAAAAGGCCAAGGTCGAGGCGTCGGGCAAGTGGAAGCAGCCGGTGGTCACCCAGATCGAGCCTGCCCCCATTTTCTGGAAGGCCGAGGAAAGCCATCAGCGCTATTTTCAAAAGCATGGCGGCTCATGCCATGTGAGCTTCGCGGAGTTACAGGCGGAAGATGCCCGGTAAGGCTAAGGCAAAATCCGCTGGGTAATTATCCAGCGGTCCGTCCGGCTTTGCGGCGCCATTTTCTCATCGACACCGCTGGTGACCGAGACGCATTCGGTTCGAGTAGCGAGGCCCGTCTCCAAGTCCATCTGATAACGGCAATCCATAGTGTTTTCGATTTTCAGATGTGCCAGATCCTCTGGGGTGGGCTTGCGCATCCCCGCCGGCTGACGCGCGGTCAGAGCAAGTAAAACCTCGCGCGTGCTCCGGCTTGCCGATTCTGGGTCGAGTTCCTGGCGGTAATGGATCGCGGCCTGTTTGCGGTCCTTGTCGATGCTCTCCAGTTCCAAGGACTGATGGGTCACGATCGGGCCCCCACCCAGAGGATTGCGAACCTCAGAGGTCGCCCTATTAGGCTCGGTAAGGTTCAGTACGGCATTCTGGGGTACCGCAGCCATGCCCTGCTCTTTCAGAAGGCTGGCCCCCTGCTCGGGCGTCATCCCCTGAAAAGTCTTGCGCGTGTCTTCAAGTGCCATACTGCCCTGGCCGGCCGGTCCCTTGACCGCCGCCGCCAGCACTGAATTTATGTAAGCCTGCCAATTTAAAATCCTAACGGGTGTCAGTGCGTCATCAGTTTCATATGTCAGATCGCCAGTCTCGGCAGCAGCTTTCTGAAGCACGGCCTGAGCTACTGGGTCAAGGTCGTCGGGCGCATCTGTCCCGGTCAGAACCTGATGGACACGGTAGCCATCATTTAAGGGCGCAATATCCTGACGATAGCGAAATATCACAGTCTTTCCGGCCATCGCTCCGGTGCCTTGTCCACTCCGGCTGCGAGCAATCGTGAATTCCATCTTGGCGGCAGAAGGCAATTTGAGCGCGGTTTCGTAGTCGGCAGCCCATGCCTGACCGCTCATCGCAACGATCATGGAAAAAGCCGCTATACTGTTACGCGCGCGCGCCAAAGTAGCCCCCTTACTTCCCCGCCGCGCCCCGCACCACAAAACGCCACCGTCACCGAATTGCCGCTCCACAGATGCAAGGTCACCGGCACCTTGCCGCCGATCTTCCTCTTGGGCTCGGTGCACACTAACTGGCCAGTCCGCCTTCCATATGGAAATAGACCATCGCTGTCAGGATCGCCACGATCCAGAAGGCGATATTCCAGTTGCGGCCGATCGCGCTGCCGGGAGTTGCAATCTCGGCCTCGAAGTCGGCCGCCTTGATCCTGATCCCCTCCAGGCCACCGCGCTGCCACAGCAACGCCAGCAAAACCACGCCCGTCAACAGCGCGGCCAGAAAAATCGTCACCAGAATTTGATAGAGATTCCATGTCCAGGGCGCTTGAAAGGCGCGCAGCGTCATCCACGCCATCAGGCAGCCGACCAGCAGCCAAACCAGCCAGAAGATGCGCCCCTGCATCATGCGCAGATCGCCCGGCGGCAAGTCCTCATTTGCCGCTGGCGCCTTTGACAGTGAAAGCCACGGCCACGGCGGTGCCGTCGGACAGATTGAGGATCACCGGCACCTTGGCCCCGATCTTCATCTTGGGCTCGGTGCACATCAGGTGATAGCCACCCGGCGCAAATGCTATTTTCCCCGCGGCGGGCACGCTCACCTTGTCCACCATCTCCATGCTGCTCATGCCGCCTTTGCTGCTGGATTTGTGAATCATCAGCATGCCGCAGGCATCCGAGAGCGCGCCGGTGATGGCGACATCGCGCCGGTTGTTGTTCTGGGCGGTGAAATAGCCGCCCGCGGGCAGCTTGCCCGGCAGCGCCCGAAACCAGGGATCGGTGACGTCAAAGGGGGCGGCCTGTGCCCCCACACTCATGGCCAGCAACAGCACAATACTAAGCGGTTTCACGTTCCTGCCTTTCCTCGTTCAAGCGCATGATCACCAATACCACAATCATGGCGGCGAAACTGGTCAAGGTGCCGGGCAGCCAGATGATCAACCCGCCATAATGCTGGTCGTTCAGGGCCGTCATGTCCAGCACCCGCCCGCAGATGGTGTAAACGGGATAAATGTCGCGTTCCGTCAGCGACAGGATGGAACCCAGCACCATCTGGGGTAACTCGATCACCAAAATTAGGGCGGCCCGCATCAGGTGACTTGCCCGCGCGGGCGGCTTGGCGCGGGAATCCAAGATCAGGGCCCAGAACATCACGCCATTGACGGCCATGGTCCAGTTCATCAACTCATAGAGATTGGCGTCCAGCATCACCCGGGTGTGAAGGCTTGGAATCAGCCAGAAATAGAGCAGCCCCACGAACAAGAACGGCGCCATCACCGGATGCTGCAGGAAAGACATCACGGCCTGAACGGGGCGCGCCGTCACCAAGGGCTTGAGAAAATCGGGCATTCCAGCCCACAGCACCGGCCCGCTCATGCCCAAGGCGATCAAAAACGCGCCCAAGTGATGCAGCACGAAATGTGCCGCCCGGTGCACAAAGAACATGTGCTGGGCGTAATAGTCGATGCGGGTCTGCAGCACGATCCAGAAGCTGGCCACACCCAGCACAAAACAGAGCGAGCGCCATAGCGGCGGGTGCCGGTCTTTCGGCAACATCTTCAGCCCATGGAAAAACCAGGCCAAGGTGAGCGCCGTCGTCAGATAGATCGGCCAGGAAAATTCCCAGGGCAGCCAGAAGGGCAGATAGGCGGGATAACGGGCACAGACCCCATACAGCACCGCGCCCAGCGCCAACAGCGCGGCATACCCAGTCCAGGCCGTCGAAAAGCGTCTTATCATCGCGGGCGAACTTAAGCCGCTGGGCCATGCCCTGCCAGCGTGATAAGGACGCGGGCCATGCGAATTGTCGGTCTTTTCCTCGCGCTGCTTCTGGTGGGTTGCTCAGAGCCCAACTGGCGCATGACCGACATTTCCGGCGCCATGCCCAAGCTGGAATTCCGCATGACCTCCGGCGGCAAACCGGTCACGGCCGAGACCTTTCGCGGCAAGGTGGTGGCGCTCTTTTTCGGCTATAGCCACTGCCCCGATGTCTGCCCCGCTACCCTGGCCAACCTGACCGACATGCTGGCCAAGGTGAACAGCCCTGATGTGGCGGTTCTGTTCGTCACCGTGGACCCGGAGCGCGACAGCGATCACGTGATGGCCGATTACGCGCGCGCCTTCTCGTCCCAAGTGGTGGGACTGCGCGGCACGGCCAATCAACTCGCGAGCCTGGCACGTACCTATCGCGTCGCTTATCAGGTGAAACAGGGACCGCCTTACGAAGTGACGCACTCCAATGCGGTGTTCTTCTTCGACCGCGACGGCCGCGCCCGCCTGGTCACCACTGATACCAATAATGCGGCAGCAATGGCCGAGGATGTGAAGCGGTTGCTCAACTAACCTCTCTTGTCATGCCCGCGTACGCGGGCATCCAACTTTGGTTGTCCGGGATACCAGTTGGATTCCCGCTTTCGCGGGAATGACAAAATTCAAATATGCAGCGCCGCGCCATCGGCCGCCAGCACCGCTTTGTGCATCATCTCCGCGGAGCGACCGCGAACCCGAGCGTAGCGAGGGCCTCGCGGCGCGACCATCAAAAATCAGATATGAAGCGCTGCTCCATCCGCAGCGAGCACAGCCTCATGCATCATTTCGGATAACGTCGGATGCGGGAAGATGGTGTGGGCCAGTTCCTGGTCGGTCAGCTCACCGGTTTTGGCAATCACATAACCTTGAATAAGCTCGGTGACTTCCGCGCCGATCATATGCGCGCCCAAAAGCTCGCCGGTCTGGGCATCGAACACCGTCTTGACCAGCCCGTCGGCCTCGCCCAGCGCAATCGCCTTGCCGTTGCCGATAAAGGGGAACTTGCCCACCTTGATCTTGCGGCCCGTCTCCTTGGCCTTGGCTTCGGTCAAGCCGACCGACGCGACCTGCGGCCAGCAATAGGTGCAGCCCGGCACGTTCGATGTATTGAGCGGATGCACGCCTTTCACGCCGGCGATCTTCTCGGCCACGATCACGCCTTCATGCATCGCCTTGTGCGCCAGCCAGGGCGCGCCGACCAGATCGCCGATCGCCCATACCCCATCCACGCCGGTCTCGCCATATTTGCCGGCGACCACATGGGTGCGATCCACTTTGATGCCCGCCGCTTCCAATCCCAGATTTTCGACATTGCCGACAATGCCCATGGCCAGGATCACCCGGTCCACCGTCACCTGTTCGGTCTTGCCCGCCTTGTCCTTCAGGGTGCAGGTGACGTTATCCGCGCCGCGCTTGAGCTCGATCACCGTGGTGCCGGTCTTCAGCTTCATGCCCTGTTTGGTGAAGGCCTTGGCGGCAAAGGCCGAGATTTCCTCGTCTTCCACCGGCAGCACGCGGTCCAGCACTTCCACCACCGTCACATCCGCGCCCAGCGTGCGATAGAAGCTGGCGAACTCGATACCGATGGCGCCCGAACCCACCACCAGCAGCGACTTGGGGAAACTGTCGGGCACCATCGCCTCGCGATAGGTCCAGACCAGCTTGCCGTCGGGCTCCAAACCAGGGAGCGTACGCGCCCGCGCGCCCGTCGCCAGCACGATATTCTTGGCCGTGTAATCCGCCGCCTTTCCGTCTTTCGTCACCGACAGCTTTCCCTTGCCCGCCAGCTTGGCTTCGCCGGGAATGACGGTGATCTTGTGCTTCTTCATCAAGAAGCTGACGCCGTCAGACAATTGCTTGGACACGGCACGGCTGCGGGCCACGATCTTGGCGATGTCGAATTTGAAATTGTCGGCACTGAAACCGAACTCACCCAAGCGGTGCATCAGATGCCAGATCTCGCTGGAGCGCAGCAGCGCCTTGGTCGGGATGCAGCCCCAGTTCAGGCAGATGCCGCCCATGCGGTCGCGCTCGACCACCGCGGTCTTCAGGCCCAATTGGGCGCAGCGGATGGCACAGACATAGCCGCCCGGTCCGCCGCCCACCACGATCACGTCATAGGAGTCCGCCATGGCGCGCTCCTTACAACAGCATCGAGGCTGGTTCCTCGATGAACTGTTTGAGGGTGGCCAGGAACTTGGCGCCGGTGCCGCCATCCACGACGCGATGATCCGCCGACATGGTGACGGTCATCACCGTGGCCACCTCGATCTTGCCGTTCACCACAATAGCGCGCTCTTCGCCCGCGCCCACCGCGATGATGCAGCTTTGCGGCGGGTTGATGATGGAGGTGAAATTCTTGATGCCATACATGCCCAGATTGGAGACCGAGAAGCCGCCGCCTTCATACTGATTGGGCTTGAGTTTCTTTTCCTTGGCCAAGGCGGCCAGGGTCTTGACCTCGTTGCTGATCTCCACCAGCCCCTTGGTCTGGGCCTTGAAGACGATGGGGGTGATCAGCCCGAAATCCAGCGCCACCGCGACGCCGACATCGGCGTCCTTGTGGCGCAGAATGGCGGTGTCGGTCCAGGACGCGTTCACATCCGGATGCTTCATCAAGGCCATGGCCGAGGCCTTCATGATGAAATCATTGACCGACAATTTATAGGCCGGGACCTTATCTTTACCCTTGGGCGCGGCGGCGTTCATCTTTTCGCGCACCGCCATCAGGGCATTCAGATTGCAATCGATGGTCAGGTAGTAATGCGGGATCAGCGTCTTGGCGCTGGTCAGGCGCTTGGCGATGGCCTTGCGCATAGAGTCGTGCGGGGTTTCCTCATAGGAACCCGCCGGATAGAGCAGCCGCGCATCGGGCAGCGGCGCCACGCCGGGACTTGTTGACGCGCCACCTGCGGTGGCGCTGGTGGCGGCGCCAGCGGGTTTCGCACCCGGTTTGGCATTTTCCACGTCCGACTTGACGATGCGCCCGCGCGGACCCGAGCCGGACAGAGCCGAAATATCAATGCCTTTGGTCGCGGCAATGCGCTTGGCCAGCGGCGAAGCGAAGATTCTAGCCCCCTCACCCGGTGCGGCCTTCGCCGCACCACCCTCTCCCCCCTTGGGGGAGAGGGGGACAGAAGCTGCGGCCTTGCCATTTGCTGCGGCGGGGGTGAGGGGGACTTCCGCCTTCACCGCCGCCTTGATGTCTTTCATGGCGCCCACGATGTCCACATCGCCCAGCTTCTCACCCTCTTCCAGCAACACGGCGATGGGGGCGTTGACCTTCACGCCTTCGCTGCCTTCGGGGACCAGAATCTTGCCGATCTTGCCCTCGTCCACCGCCTCGAATTCCATTGTTGCCTTGTCGGTCTCGATTTCGGCCAGAATGGTACCGGACTTGACGGTGTCGCCTTCCTTGACCAGCCACTTGGCGAGTTTGCCCTCTTCCATGGTAGGCGATAGGGCCGGCATAAGTATGTTGGTGGCCATGTGCTTAAGCCTTGTAACAGACGGCTTTGACGGCCTGGATCAGATCATCGACCGTGGGCAAGGCCAGCTTTTCCAGATTGGCGGCATAGGGCATCGGCACATCCTTGCCCGAAACCTTCATGGGCGGGGCATCCAGATAGTCGAACGCGTCCAGCGCCACGCGCGCGCAAATTTCCGAGCCCACCGAACAGACCGGCCAGCCCTGTTCCATGGTGACGATGCGGTTGGTCTTCTTCACGCTTTCCAGCACCGTATCCATATCCAGCGGACGCAAGGTGCGAAGATCGATCACCTCGGCGTCGATACCCTCCTGCGCCAGCTTCTCGGCGGCTTCCAGCGCCTGGCCGACCGTGATGGAATAAGCCACGATGGTGACGTCCGCACCGGCGCGGCAGATGCGCGCCTTGCCGATCGGCAGCACAAAATCGTCCAACTTGGGCACCGGGAACGACCGGCCATAGACGATTTCATTTTCCAGGAAGATCACCGGATTGGGATCACGGATGGCGGCTTTCAAAAGCCCCTTGGCGTCGGCGGCAAAATAGGGCGCGACGACTTTCATGCCAGGCACGCTGGCATACCAGGCGCTATAGTCCTGGCTGTGCTGGGCGGCGACGCGGGCGGCCGCGCCATTGGGGCCGCGGAACACAATGGGACAGCTCATCTGGCCGCCCGACATGTAGCGCGTCTTGGCGGCGGAGTTGATCAGCTGATCCATCGCCTGCATGGCGAAGTTCCAGGTCATGAATTCGACGATGGGTTTGAGACCGTCAAAGGCAGCACCGATGCCAAGCCCGGTGAAACCATGTTCGGTAATCGGCGTGTCGATCACCCGGCGGGCGCCGAACTCCTCCAGCAACCCTTGCGAAATTTTATAGGCGCCCTGATATTCGGCGACTTCTTCGCCCATCAGGAATACCAGATCGTCGCGGCGCATTTCTTCCGCCATGGCGTCGCGCAGCGCGTCGCGCACCGTCTGATTGACGAATTGCGTGCCTTCGGGGACTTCCGGATCGGCGGCGACCTCAATTTTCGGTGCTGCAGCTGTGGCCTTTTCGCCCTTTTCAGCAACGGCCTTGTGATCTTCGCCCTTGGGAAGTTCGGGGGCTTTCTTAGCCGGCGCGGCGCCCGGCGCTTCGCCATCGGCCAGCAGGAGCGCGATAGGCGAATTGACTTTCACGCCTTCGGTGCCTTCGGCCACCAGAATCTGGCCGATCTTGCCTTCGTCCACGGCCTCGAATTCCATCGTGGCCTTATCGGTTTCGATTTCGGCCAGGATGGTGCCGGACTTGACGGTATCGCCCTCCTTGACCAGCCATTTGGACAGCTTGCCCTCTTCCATGGTGGGCGACAGCGCGGGCATCAGGATTTGGGTGCTCATCAGGCGTATATGTCCGTATAAAGTTCAGCCAGGCCAGGTTCCGGACTCTCGGTGGCGAATTCGGCGGCGGCGACCACCACCCGCTTCACCTCGGCATCCATCTGCTTCAGATCTTCCTCATTCACCAAGCCGCGCTCGATCAGCTTCTTGCCGAAATTCTCGATCGGATCGCGCTTCTCGCGCATCTCGGTCAGTTCTTCCTTGCTACGGTATTTGGCCGGGTCCGACATGGAATGGCCGCGATAGCGGTAGGTCTTCATCTCCAGGATGATGGGGCCTTTGCCGCCGCGGCAGAATTCGAACGCTTCCAGGCCGGCGGCCTGCACCGCCTCCACATCCATGCCGTCCACACTCATGCCGGGAATGCCGAAGGAGGCGCCGCGCTTGGAGAAATCCGCCACCGCGCTGGAGCGCGCCACGGATGTGCCCATGGCATATTGGTTGTTCTCGATCACATAGACGACCGGCAGCTTCCACAGCTCGGCCATGTTGAAGCTTTCATAGACCTGGCCCTGATTGGCGGCGCCGTCGCCGAAATAGGTCAGGCAGACCGCATCATTGCCGCGATATTTGTTGGCGAAAGCCAGGCCGGTGCCGATCGGCACCTGGGCGCCGACAATGCCGTGGCCGCCATAGAATTTCTTCTCGGACGAGAACATGTGCATCGAGCCGCCCTTGCCCCGCGACAGGCCGGTGGAGCGCCCCGTCAGCTCGGCCATCACCGCCTTGGGATCGACGTCCTGGGCCAGCATGTGGCCGTGATCGCGATAGGCGGTGATCTGCTGGTCGCCCTGCTTGGCGGCGCCCATCAGGCCCACCACCACCGCTTCCTGGCCGATATAGAGATGGCAGAAGCCGCCGATCAGGCCCATGCCGTAAAGCTGTCCCGCCCGTTCTTCGAATCGGCGGATCAGCAGCATGTCGTGATAGAGTTTTTTCAGGGATTCAGAATTGCTTTTTGCAGCATCGGGCATGTTTTGGGAGCGCCGTTTTCTTGGTTTTGGTCAAG
>DATEEB010000136.1:0-8687 GCA_035281345.1 Rhizomicrobium sp.
CCGGCGATGATCGCTGCTCTGCGGTCCAGCTCAGCCAGAGTAATGCGATCAACCTGTCCATCGGCAGAGAAGGAGATGAAATTTCGCGTATTTCCATTCTGATTGAGCGCGATGTTATTGATATAGCTCAACGTTATTGTCCTGCGTTGTATTTATGAGCGCTTTAGAAATTGGCCCGACGCTGGCCGACTTTTTGTCAGTTTTCTGCATCCTGGCCGATCTTGTTTGAGCAAGGATACCAGTGCAAGTATGTTTTGAGTATCTGTTCGATGAGGCGCGGCACCGTTATGCTTGATTTGCTGCATGATGTTGCAAATGACGCCGCTATCTTTTCGATTCCAGCAAAGGACGCGATCTCCCACCTCCTGACATTGGGCGGGCGGGCGAGCGTACAGGACGGATATCAGACGCTTGCAAGTTTCGACCGCGCTGTCGCGGACTTGCTGCCAGATGTCAGCTCACACCGGGTTTCTAAGCACGCGCTCTGCGGCGAAGGGCATATCGATTGCGGTCTCTATTTTAATGCGCTGGGGCGGTTGCATATTCGCTTCCCAACGGATCCGGTTATCGACTATGGCCTCGGGCCAACAATTCCCATCGGCCATCTGGCTCTCGAAGCTAGCTTCATTGGACGGGCCGTCGCGCGCGCGGAGAGTTGGAGAAAAATTGAGACCCAAAGCCGTCGGGCGCTAACTCAGATTCTTGAGGCTCAGGAACGTTCCAAGACGCTGTCGAATCTATTGGATGAAGTTTATGATTCTGTACAGCATGTGGAGGCCGTTGCGTTTTACATCGATGACAGGCTTTTTGCAGCGGTGGAGCGGATCAACAACCTGACAACGACCCGAAAAGGGGTCGGTTTGCTTGATTTGCTTCGCGTTCAGCCTCTGTCTGCCTGGTCGGAGGCAGACAAGCTTGCTGTTGTTGCTTTGCGGAGTCTTTTCCTTTCAGGTAGATCCGTGCGCTTCGAAGAGTTTAACGGCTCCGAGCTCTCAGCAGTACGGCTGATCGACAAATTGATCGCTTTGGGGAGTGGCTACGCGACAATTTTGGGCCGAGAATTCGATCAATCGCAGCCGCTGCTAACCTTGGCTCAAACTGTCGGACAGCTCGCCAGCTCAATTGAATCTGGGAGCGGCATCCGCTACCGGAAGGTCAATGGACTGACCTTTCAGAAGGCAGAACACATTATCACCCACAGAGAGTCCGATGCTGTACGGACTCGCTGTGAGGATGCTTTTGGGGCGATCTTGGAACTGAGATCGCCGTCAAACGACGCAGATCCATGCAATTATTTCAGAACCGCCGCGCACGCAGCGATAGATGAAACAGTTCGCGAGCTCAGCGACAGGACAAGCGCTGCGCCGGCGGAAGGCGCCGCAACGACGAGCCTGGAACGTCTCATCGAGCAGATTGTCGGGTCTGCGGTCATGGCGACGAACGCTGACTATGGCATGTCCAGCTCTTTGCGACGGCCTGGCGAACTCGTTACTGACGACACAGATCAGTTTCTCAATCGCGTGGCAGAGCTTACGCCGAAGGATTTTTATTGCTGCATGGTGGCACTCGGCCGCTTGAGAGTGCGCTATGGCGATCGGTTAAGTGGCGACATATTCCGCGCTGTGCAGGCAAGGATGCAGTATAATCGGTGGCACTTTATTCCTGGAAATCTGCCGCGCGATCGGATACCGGCCGATCGCAACTTTTTTTATCCTCCCGTCATGCCCGATATGGCGGAGTGGGTCGATCAGTATCATGCGGGTCACAGTCGGGCGTGCGTGCGATACTCTATTCGGGCACCAGGTCCGGAAATCGTCCAGCCGCCTCTTAAGCTGTGCCAGTTCGAATTCCGTGGCTTCTACGATATCCGCGTTGTTCGGATGGAAGGGCAGCCCTTTTCTAGCGAAGATCTTTTGGTGACACGAACCCATTGCTTGTGGATGGGCGCGGTGTGGCGCACAATAATCGAGCGATGCTCTGATATGCGTGTACGCGAAGGGTTGCGAATAGCAGGATTCACGAACGGCTTCGGAAAACTGATTGATGAAGAGAGGCGGTCGGAATGGCGCCTCAAGTCCGATAGACCGCCTAGCGAGCCGAGCGCGAAAGAGCGAGCCTAATTATTTTTCTTATGAATTTATCGTATCCAATCGCGGCGAAGTCGGTCGTTTTCGCAAAGGGCGACAGTATGGAATTGGGATTGCCTTCTATGAAAACAGGTTCATCGGCACGGACGCGAAATTCCAACTTCGCATAGGCGTTGATTTCGAGCGCTCTGTAAGCCTTCTGTGCCGCGTCTTGTAGGCTGGCAACAAGCCTTCTGTCTTTCCTGGCAGGATTTGCATAGTGAATTCCCTGTTGCCGCTTATATTTTTGGTCGAATTTGACCCTTTGCGTTGCAAAGCGGCTGCTCGCTTCCGGCGGGAAGACAAGTTCGCGAACGGAATCGACAGAGATTTTTTTCGCCCCGGACAGCGTCAGTATGAACTCGCGGCCATCAATATATTCTTCGCATATTAGCAAAGAGGAAATTCGTTTCGTCAGCCGTTTCGCCTGCGCATGAAGATCTCGGAGGTTTGTAATATAGGAACGCTCTTCAATTCCCTCCGACCCGTCATGATCCATAGGCTTGAGTATCGACGGAAAGATATCCCAAGAAAATTGAGGGGTGGTTCTTGCGTTGACTGCCATACTCTTCGGGACTGTCACACCCGACGATGCAACCATCACTTTAGATAGATATTTGTCCCGCGATAACGCAAGCGCGCGCGCTGATGCTCCCGTGAAGGGAATCCCTTCGATTTCCAGCAGCGATGCAATAACGCTATCGTTTGCCCTGTCGCCACCAACATGCTCGACAAGATTGAATACAATGTCGGGCTCACTAGCCTTCGTCAATTTCAACATGAGCCCAAGGTCGGAGGTGGCGGGCACAACTGTGACGCTGAATCCTAGACGGCGTAGAGCCGCAGTAACGTAGAATTCGGTTTCGCAATCGCTATTCGGCTTGTACTTTGTGAAATTTGGATCCTTCGGCCGGAATGTTTCTTCGTCCACCAAGACAACTGCGCGCAATGCATTTCTCCCCATCATAGCGGCCCCTTGCCAACCCATCCCGCAGGCATTGGGTTTGGCAAAAGCTTATGACTGGCACAGCAGTACGGCTAGCGCTTCTCAAATGTTTCGATCAAGAAGGGGTTGGCGCAGATATTCTCGGAAAGGCATCGCCCCCTATCCGTTCTGCTAACTGACTAATCGTCAGCCCAAGCGTCCGCCGTTGCGACGCGATCGCTCAGGCAGTGTCCGGCGCTCGGAGATGGCCCCCCTTCTGGGCTCGCTGGACGCGGAAAACCAGCCGCACATAGGAGAGTGGCAAAGCAACGCGATTGGGGTTCATGACTCCAGCTTCTGTCCCAACTCACCTGCCAAGTCTTGGATGAATTGCCACGCCACGCGTCCGGACCTGCCGCCGCGGCCCATCGCCCAGGTCAGTGCCTGTTTGCGCAGATCTTCCGGTGCGATTTTGAGCTTGTGGAAGGCGGCATAGCCCTCGATCATGGCCAGATACTCATCTTGGCCGCAATGATGGAAGCCCAGCCACAGGCCGAAGCGGTCCGATAGCGACACTTTTTCTTCCACCGCCTCGCCGGGATTGATGGCGGTGCCGCGTTCATTGTCCACCAGGTCTCGCGGCATCAGATGCCGCCGGTTCGAAGTGGCATAGAAGATGGTGTTGATGGGACGGCCTTCGATGCCGCCTTCCAGCGCTGCCTTGAGAGACTTGTAGCTGGTGTCGTCCTTGTCGAAAGACAGATCGTCGCAATAGAGCACCACCCGCCGCTTGCTGGCGCGCAGGATGCGCAGCAAAGTCGGCAAGCTATTGATATCCTCGCGGTGGATTTCGATCAGCACCAGCCGGTTGGCGCTTTTGCGCGTGCGGTTGATCTCTTCATGCACGGCCTTGACCAGGCTGGATTTGCCCATGCCGCGCGCGCCCCACAACAGCGCATTGTTGGCGGGCAGACCTTCGGCAAAGCGCGCCGTGTTGGCCAAAAGCGTGTCGCGCTGGCTCTCAATGCCTTTGAGCAGCGCCAGCTCCACATGGGCGACATGTGGCACCGCGACCAGTCCGCCTTGGGCCGGCTCCCAGACAAAGGCGTCGCCGTCCGGCAGTGTCGTGGCAAGGGCAGGCGGCGCCAGCCGCTCCAGCGCGCCGGCGATCCGCGCCAATAGAAGCGGATCGTCCAAAGCCCCGTGTTTTCCGCTCTTGGCCATGCTAACCCCTTGATTTACCACGGTTGCAAAGGAGGGCCGGCCCGCTATAGTCCGCCCGCATTCCCAGAAAGTCTCCGCAATATGAATCCGAACGATCCGATGTTCCAGACGCTGACTCTCGCGCTGCCGATGATCGCGATCTTCTACTTTCTTCTCTGGCGTCCGCAAAGCCAACGCCAAAAGCAATTGCGCCAGATGATCGACGGGTTGCGCCGGGGCGATACGGTGGTGACCGCGGGCGGCATCCTGGGCAAGGTGGTCAAATCGGCCGCTGCCGACGAGCAGGAAGTCCTGGTCGAGATCGCCGACAATGTGCAGGTGCGGGTGCTAAAGACCACGATTTCCGACGTGCGCGCCAAAAACGCCGACAACAAGAGCGCCGACAAGGAATAATCCGTGCTGCAGACGTCTCTCTGGTCGCGCCTTTTCACCTTTGTCATTGTGCTGGCCGGGCTGCTGGTCGCCTTGCCCAATGCCCTGCCGCCGGACCTGCGGGCCAAGATTCCCAGCTTCCTGCCCAGCGGCGCGGTCAATCTGGGGCTGGACCTGCAAGGCGGCTCTTACCTGTTGTTGGGCGTGGACTTCGATCAGGTGACGCGCGACCGCGCCGAAACCCTGATGGGCGATATCCGCGCCGCGTTCCGCAAGGCGCGCCTTCCCTTTACCGATTTGAATGCGCGCGGCGACACGGTGACGGTGCGGGTAACCGAGTTGGCGCGGCTGGAAGAGGCGCGCACGCTTCTGCAAACCGTCAATCCGGTGATGAACGCATCGGTCCTGACGGTGGGCGGCGCCAAGGAATACGAGATGTCGGAATCGGGCGGCGTCTTCACACTGCGCATGAGCGATGGCTACAAGGCGTTCACGCGCCAGCAGGTGATGGACCAGTCGATCGAGGTGGTGCGCCGCCGTATCGACGAACTGGGCACCCGCGAACCCTCTATCGAACGCTCGGGGGAAGACCGCATCCTGGTGCAAGTGCCCGGCCTGCAGGACCCCGCGCAATTGAAGGAAATCCTGGGCCAGACCGCCAAGATGACCTTCCAGCTGGTGGACGAACAGGCTGATCCCAACGCCAGTGTGGCTCCGATCGGCGACGAAATCCTGCCGGTGATGGATGAGCGCAACAAGAACATGCCTGCCCGTAAGGTGGTGGTGCAGCGGCGCGTGATGGTGTCGGGCGACCGTCTGGCCGATGCCAGCCAGGGTTTCGATCCCCAGACCGGCGCGCCGGTGGTGAATTTCCGCATGGACAGCGTGGGCGCGCGCCAGTTCGGCGACGTCACCAAGGCCAATGTCGGCCACCGCTTCGCCATCGTACTGGACAAGAAGGTGATCACCGATCCGGTGATCAATACGGCGATCCTAGGCGGCTCCGGCTATATCACCGGCAGCTTCACTGTCGAGACCGCCAAGAACATGGCGATCCTGCTGCGCGCCGGCGCGCTGCCCGCGCCCTTGAAGCCGCTAGAAGAACGCAGTGTGGGCGCCGAATTGGGCGCGGACTCGATCAAGGCGGGCCGCTATTCGGCCATGGCCGGCCTGGGACTGGTCGCGCTGTTCATGATCCTGCGCTATGGCTTGTTCGGGCTTTTCGCCAATATTGCCCTGACCCTGAACGTGATCCTGCTCTTGGCGGTGCTCACCGCCTTCGGCGCCACCCTGACGCTGCCGGGCATTGCCGGCATCGTGCTGACCATGGGCATGGCGGTGGACGCCAATGTGCTGATCTATGAGCGTATCCGCGAAGAACAGCGCAACGGCCGCACCATGCTGGCGGCGATCGACACCGGCTTTCGCCGCGCCATGGCGACCATTATCGACGCCAATATGACCCATTTGATCGCCTCGCTGATCCTGTTCCAGCTGGGGACCGGCCCAATCAAGGGCTTCGCGGTCGCTTTGGGCGTGGGCATTATCACCTCCTTCTTCACGGCGGTGATGGTGACCCGGATGATCGTGATCATCTGGCTGAACACCGTGCGTCCCCGCAAACTGACCATTTAGCCCCTCCGATCCGGCCTTCGCGCCGATGGCGCTCGGCGTTCGGTTGGCTTGGCCGCCAACCTCACCCTTCGCACCCGATCGGTGCTACGGCATTCGGCTGGCTTGGTCGCCAGCCTCACCCCCATGCCAACGCGCTATCGCGCGTGCGGGGGTGAGGCACGACCCGCAATGCGGGGCAAATCGGTCCAGTGGACCGTTTTGAGTGCCGAGCGCTGCGAGCCAAAGCGAGCGGCAGAGTATCTAGGCGCGACAAACATTATTGCTTGCGCTAATGTTCCCGCCTCGAATCTGAATGGGAGGGGCCCATGGCCGCGTTTTTCGGAAATCTTCGCAATGTGGTGATCGCAAGCTTTGCACTGGCGATCCTGCTGATCGGGCTTTACTGCACCTTGCAGGGCTTTGACGGGATGATCTTCGAACTGTTCCTGCTGCGCTGGCTGCATGTCGCCGCCGGCGTGATGTGGATCGGTCTGCTCTGGTACTTCAATTTCGTTCAGATCCCCACCATGCCCAAGGTGCCGGACGAACTGAAGAAAGGCGTCAGCGGCTATATCGCGCCGGAGGCGCTGTTCTGGTTCCGCTGGGCGGCAATGGTGACCATTGTCCTCGGCGTCATCCTGGCGCTGCGCAACGGCTATCTGGTGGAAGCCTATACGCTGGGCGCCGTGGAGGGCTTCACCGTCCCCAAGAACATCATGATCGGCATCGGCATGTGGCTGGGCACCATCATGTGGTTCAATGTCTGGTTTGTGATCTGGCCCAATCAACAGAAGGCGCTGAATATCGGCGGCAAATATTCCGATCTCGCCGCTGCCGACAAGGCCGCCGCGGGCAAGACCGCCATGATCTTCAGCCGCGTCAACACGCTTTTGTCGGTGCCGATGCTGTTCTGCATGGTCGCGGCGATGCATCTGGTCGGCTGAGTTTTCGCTTTTAGGATCATTGGGGCCGTCCGGAACCGCCGGGCGGCCTTTCGCATTTGGAACCCATGGACGCGGCTCTCGCCAATCGTCTTGCCGCTTCGGTCCGCGCCGCAGATCCGGATCGGTATTTTGCCGCGCTCTTCGCGCCGGCGGCCCAGCGGCCGTTCCTTTTCGCGCTTTACGCCTTTCACGCCGAAGTGGCGCGGGTCGCCGAGACGGCGCGCGAGCCGATGCTGGGCGCGATCCGGCTGGAATGGTGGCGCGAAAGCGCCGAAGCCGCCTCCAAGGGCAACATCCGCAATCACGATGCGGCCAAAGGCTTGGCGGCGCTGTTCGGAGAAACCGATATCGCGCTGGCGGAGGTGGAAGCCTTGGTCGCGGCGCGCACCTTCGATTCGTCCACCGAGTATTTCGCGGATTTTGCCGCGCTGGAATCCTATGTGGACGCGACCAGCGGCGCGCTGATGCGCCTGGCGGCGCGACTGTTGGGCGGCAAGACGGACGGTGCGCGCGAAGCCGGCCTGGCCTATGGCCTGACCGGCCTGCTCCGGTCTTTGCCGTTCCACAAGGACCGGCACAAATTGTATTTGCCGCTGGATATTCTGAAGGCGTTGGCGCTCACGCCGGAGGAATTTTTTCATCTGCCCCAGGAGGATGCGCGCCTCAAAGCCGTGATCCGCCAAGTGTCGCTGAAAGCGCGCGACCATTTTTTGGCCGCGCGGCAAGGACCCAAGCCGGGCGCGGCGCTGGCGGCGATCCTGCCCGCGGCCCTGGTGCCGGTTTATCTGCGCAGGCTGGAAAGCGGCCGCGATGTCCCCATCCACCGGCGACAGATGGCATTGCTCAGCGCCGCGATGAGAAAGCGGCTATAGCTTGCCGCTATTTTTGTGCTTCACATCGCCATGGCTGACGCGGCGATAGTCTTTCAGCTGTTTCTGCGCCACCAGGAAAGCGTCATCCAGAACGGCATAGGCGTCGGTCGCAGCCTTTTTGTGGCCGTTATGCGCCAGTTCCTTGCTGACCACGATTTCCTTGCCCGGCACGCGCACCACGATATGCACGTCCGGAGGATTGCCGCTAGCTTTTTGGCTCTTGTGCGGCATCTCGATGACCACGCGGCAGCCGATAATGTGGTCGTGAAACTGTTCCAGTTTCTCGACATGGGCTGCCACCGCTGCCTTCAGCGCATCGGAGGACTCGATATTGTGGAAGGAAAGTTCGAGGGGAATATCCATGATGTTTCCGTGAAGTACTCTTCTTTGGAAACGTACGGAACAGGACAGGGTTTCGTCCAGTTTATTCCGCAGCGGTTTCTGCCAGCGGCGGCAATTCCAACCAGCGCGACAAATCCTGCAGCGCGCGCATGCTCATCGCCTGCTTGCGATCCTTGCCGCGTATCTTGGCACTTTTGGGCAGTTCGGGAAATAGCCCGAAATTGACATTCATGGGCTGAAATGTCCGCGCATCGGCGCCGCCGGTAAT
>DATEEB010000137.1:0-6825 GCA_035281345.1 Rhizomicrobium sp.
GATTGAACCTGAATCGCCAAGGTGGACAGGAAGCGCGAACTGACAAAGAGACGAAGATCGCGGTCGCGGTAAACGGTTTGGGCGGAAGCGCTCATCGGAGCCGCGTGCTTAACACGCGAAAACCGGAGCGCAAACAGGCGCTGATTCTAATTCGTGGCGATCAGGGAAACGGAATTTTGCAGATGCAAGGTCTGCGTGTTCACCCCCGGCGCCACTTCGAACTTGACCGCCGAGAATCGCGGCTTGGAAAGGCGCGGCTGGGCATCGCGGGAGAAGCCGAACGGCTCCAGCGGAAAACCGAACCAGCTGGTGTCCATTTTGTCGTTGCCGTTGATGTCCTGATAGGCCTGGATGGCATAGGTCCCAGGGGGGACATTGTTCAGGGTGACGGTGGTCCGCCCCGGTTCAGCCTTCACATCGGCGCTGAGGATGGCCGCGGAATCGTCGTCGGGATAACGGGCTTCGTCATACAGGCCCAACCTCAGGATACCGCCCTTGGGCGAGACATCCTCAATATGGAGGACCAGGGTCCCGCTGGGTTCCTGGGCCCAAGCTGGAGGGATCAAGCCCATGGCGGGCAGAACCCCGGCCAAGGCGAGAATCCGCGAAACGCGCTGGAGCACCCTGAAGTTACCCATTGCAACAATCCATCTTAAAGCTTCCCTGGTCCGTACAAACGGCAAAACCGCCGCGATCCTGCGATCACGATGGTTTCGCCCAAATGACTTGGGGGGACCGGGGGCTTAGATCAAGCCAACTTTGGTTCCAGTTTCTTACAGGCCTCGATCAGGCCCTGAACGGCGTCGGAGGACTTGCCCAGCCCGGTTTTTTCTTCGGCCGTCAAATCCAGCTCCACCACCCGCTCCACACCCGTCTCACCGATCACAACCGGCAGGCCGACATACAGGTCCTTGATGCCATAGGCGCCGTTCACATGCACGGCACAGGGCAGAACCCGCTTTTGGTCCTTGAGATAGCTTTCCGCCATGGCGATCGCCGAGGTGGCGGGCGCGTAATAGGCTGACCCGGTTTTGAGCAAGCCCACAATTTCGGCGCCGCCATTCCTGGTGCGGTCCACGATCTGGTCCAACCGGTCTTGTTTGATCCAGCCCATTTTGACCAGTTCGGGCAGCGCGATGCCGGCCACAGTGGAAAAGCGCGGCATCGGCACCATGGTGTCGCCATGGCCGCCCAGCACAAAGGCGCTGACGTCTTCGACGCTGACATTGAGCTCGTCGGCGATGAAATGGCGGAAACGCGCCGAGTCCAGCACGCCCGCCATGCCCACGATCTTGGCATGCGGCACACCGGAGAATTTCTGCAGCGCCCACACCATGGCGTCGAGCGGATTGGTGATGCAGATCACAAAGGCGTTCGGGCAGTTGGCCTTAATGCCCTCGCCCACCGCCGCCATCACCTTGAGGTTGATGCCCAGAAGATCGTCACGGCTCATGCCCGGCTTGCGCGGCACGCCCGCGGTGACGATCACCACATCGGCGCCGGCGATATCGGCATAGCTGTTGGTGCCGCGGAGCTTGGCGTTGAAGCCGTCCACCGGGCCGGACTGGGAAAGATCCAGCGCCTTGCCCTGCGGCAGGCCTTCGGCGATATCGAAGATCACCACATCGCCCAACTCCTTCAGGGCCGCCAGATGGGCCAGAGTGCCACCGATCTGTCCGCCGCCGATGAGAGCGATTTTCTTACGCGCCATGTGTGTAATCCTCGTAATTTGCGGGCCTAACTAGCCCGCTCCCGCGCGCCGGGCAAGGCGACAGAATCGCCGCGCGTTACTCGGCCAAAATCCGGACAAAGGCCATGGCGCCGCGCGGATTGCCGCCATAGGCGGCGGGGGACGAGTCCGGTACAAAATCAAAGGCATAGAGGCCGCCGACGCCGAACTTCCAATGTTCGGCCAAACGCCAGTCATGGATGACGCCCAAACTGATTTCACCGGCGCCGCGGACCTGGCCGCCCGGCAGCAGTTCCTTGCTTTCGATCGTCTCGCCGCGGGCAAACAGCGTCCAGGCTTCGTCCGGCATATATTCGGCCTCCAGCAGCAGCGCATTGGTGTCGGTGCCATCGCTCAAATGCTTGTTGCCGAAGACCAGCGTAGCGGCGACCGCGCCGAATGCGAAACGGTTGAAATAGGTGGCGCTGGCGGTAAAGCGGCGCTCGTCCAGGTCCGGGTCCAGCGCTTCGGGGCTTTCGATCCAGCCATGGGACACCTGCAGCGACCAGTTGGGCGAAGGATTCCAAGACACTCTAAGCGCGGTGGAATCAAACCGCGCGGAATCGAAATTGAAGCGATGCTGATCCGGCTCGCGGCCGGTGAAGCGCGAGGCTTCCAGTTTCCAATCGCCATGCACCAAGCCCGCCGTCACCACGCCAAAAGCGATATGGGTGGAATCCAGCCAGTGATGGGCGATGGGGGTCATCGGATTGTCGCTGGACGAAACGCGATGCATATAGGCCGAAGGTCCCAGCGCGGGTTCGCCCGGATAGCCGCCATAGAGAAACAGGCTGTCCTGCTCGCCCAGCGGATGGCTGTAGCTGGCCGCCAATTCCATCAACAGATCGTGGGGATGCTGACGGTCCACCAGATGGGTCGCGCCATCGGCAGTTTCGCCCGAAGCCAGCAGCAAGGGATAACCGCGCCGCCCCATGAAAGGATCGCCGCTCAGCATGGCTTTCAACCCGATCGTACCGCCACCGGCGAGATCCTTGCTGGCCATCGCCATCGCCATGCTGGTGGAAAAAACTTGATCATCGCCGCGCGGTCCACTCTGCCAGTCCGCGATCCCGCTGACACGGCCATGCAACATCACCATCCAATCATCCACCGTCAGAGGAATGCCGGAATGGGGCGCGGCCTGCGGCTGCCAACTGGTGCCCGAGGCTTCGCGCGTCATGGCGTACCTGCCGAGCAGGCCATGCATCGCCACCTCATGCCTCATGCCGGACATGTCGTGATGCATGCCCTGTGGCGAAGCCGATTGTGCCGCCGGAACACTGGACAACAGAATGGCAAGCGTCATGTACGAAGCGTTGAGGACGTGCATATCGTAACCCATGGCAAGTTGCGGGCTTGCGCCCTGTACCGGCCGACCGTAATATACCCCCAGGGAGTATGCAAGGCATGGCCACCGGACATCTGGAACTATTGACCCGCCTCTCGCGCATCGAAGGCCAGGTGCGCGGCATTGCACGCATGGTGGAGGACGATCGCTACTGCATCGACATCCTGAACCAGATGCAAGCGATCAAGGCCGCGCTCAAAAAAGTCGAAGAAGAAATTCTCAAGGGCCATGCGTCGCACTGCGTCGCCCACGCCATCAAAAGCGGCAATGCCAAAGACCAGACCGAGAAATTCTCCGAGCTTGTCGAGCTGTTCAGCCGCTATGGAAAATAAATCGGGCCCGATGCGCGATCCGGTTTGCGGCATGACGGTCGATCCGTCGGCCGCCAAGTTCCAGGCGAGCGAGGGGGGCGAAACCTATTATTTTTGCAGCAATGGGTGCCGCTCGAAGTTTGTGGCCGATCCGGCGGCCTACACCAAGCCGAGTGTCACGCCGCCGCCCGCCAATTCGGATATCATCTACACCTGCCCCATGCATCCGCAAATCCGCCAGCATGGGCCCGGCAGCTGCCCGATCTGCGGGATGGCGTTGGAGCCTCTGACGGCAACGGTTGAGACCGGTCCCAGTCCCGAACGAATCGACATGTCGCGGAGATTTTGGGTCGCATCGATTCTGACCCTGCCGGTGCTCGTATTGGAGATGGGTAGTCACATACCGGCGCTTGACTTGGCCGGCACCATTTCGGCCGCCACATCGACCTGGATTCAGTTTGTTCTCAGCACACCGGCCGTCTTGTGGGCGGGTTGGCCGTTCTTCGCGCGCGGCTGGGCATCCTTGCAAAACCGTTCGCTGAACATGTTCACGCTGATCGCCCTGGGGGTCGGCGCGGCCTATCTCTACAGCCTGGCCGCGACCTTTATGCCGGACCTGTTTCCCATGGAAATCAGGCACCAGGGAATGATTGCGGTCTATTACGAAGCCGCCGCGGTGATAACCGTCCTGGTGCTGCTGGGTCAGGTGCTGGAACTGCGCGCCCGCGAACAAACGGGCGGCGCCATCCGCGCCTTGTTGAAGCTGGCGCCAAAAACCGCCCGGCGAATAAACGATGCCGGGCATGACGAGGAAATCGCCCTTGAGCAAGTTCATATTGGCGATCGGCTGCGCGTCCGGCCCGGAGAGCGTGTGCCCGTCGATGGCACCGTGATCGAGGGCCGCAGCAGCGTTGACGAGTCTATGGTGACGGGCGAGTCGATGCCTGTTGAGAAGGCCCTGAACGCCAGGTTGATCGGCGGCACCATCAACGGCACCGGCGGTTTTGTCATGCGCGCCGACAAGGTCGGGGCGAACACGGTTCTTGCCCGCATTGTCCATATGGTATCGGAGGCCCAGCGCAGCCGCGCGCCCATCCAGCGCCTTGCCGACATTGTTTCAGCCTGGTTCGTGCCCGCCGTCATTCTCACTGCGATAGCCACCTTCGCGGCCTGGATGATGTGGGGTCCGGCCCCTGCTTTTGGCCATGCCCTGGTTGCCGCGGTCTCCGTCGTGATCATTGCCTGCCCCTGCGCGCTGGGCCTCGCCACGCCCATGTCGATCATGGTGGGGATCGGAAAAGGCGCCAGCGCCGGCATTCTCATCAAGAATGCCGAGGCGCTCGAGCGATTTGAAAAGATCGACACTCTTGTCGTGGATAAAACCGGCACACTGACCGAAGGCAAGCCGCGCGTGGTCGCGCTCGTGCCCGCGGAAGGATTTGACGAGATAGAAATTCTGGCGCTCGGGGCGAGTTTGGAGCGGTCCAGCGAACACCCTTTGGCCGCGGCAATAGTGGCAGCCGCGCATGAGCGAAATATCGCGCTGCAGGACGTCGCGGAGTTCACGTCGGCGACCGGCAAGGGCGTGACGGGCAAGGTGGGTGGGCATGCCGTGGGCGTGGGGACGATCAAACTCGTCGGCGACCAGGCTGTCAGCGCCGAGTTGAAGAACCGTGCGGACGCGCTGCGCCGGGATGGCGCAACGGTCATGTTTGTGGCCGTCGATGGCAAGGCAGCAGGCATCATCGCGGTTGCCGACCCCATCAAACCCACCACGGAAGCGGCGTTGAACAGCCTAAGGGCGAATGGCATCAAGATCGTGATGCTGACGGGTGACAATCGCCTGACGGCGCAAGCGGTCGCCGCCAAGCTCGGCATCACCGACATCGAGGCCGAAGTGCTGCCCGAGCAAAAGAACGCCATTGTGCGCCGCCTGCGGAGCCAAGGCCGCGTCGTGGCGATGGCGGGAGATGGGGTGAACGATGCTCCGGCCCTTGCCGAGGCCGATATCGGTATTGCCATGGGCACCGGAACCGACGTGGCCATGCAAAGCGCCGGGATCACGCTGGTCAAAGGCGACCTTACGGGCATCGCACGCGCACGAACCTTGAGCCGCGCCACCATGCGCAACATTCGCCAGAACCTCGTCCTGGCCTTCGTATACAATATCCTTGGTGTGCCGGTTGCTGCCGGTGTTCTGTATCCGGCATTCGGTATTCTGCTCAGTCCGGTGATCGCGGCCGCCGCGATGAGTTTGAGTTCGGTTTCGGTGATCGCCAACGCGCTGCGATTGCGCCTCGTGCGGCTTTGACCGGCGATAGCAAAACAAAGAAAAGGCCGGCCCTCAGGAGCAGCGGCGGACCCGGAGCGCAGCGGAGGGCCCCGCAGTGCGACCATCAAAAGATATTTTGGGGCACGGCCGAAAAGAAAAGGCCGGGCACCAAAATGCCCGGCCTTTCTTTCTCGTAATCCGAGGGAAGCTTAAATCGCTTCCTTCAGTTCCTTGGAGGCGCGGAACGCGACCTTCTTGGACGCCTTGATCTTGATCGCTTCGCCGGTGGCGGGATTGCGGCCCATGCGCGGACCGCGCTTGCGCACCACCAGGATGCCCAAACCATTAAGGCGGATACGCGCGCCTTTCTTCAGATGCTTGGTGATCAGGCCAATCGTGTCTTCCAAAATCGCATTGGCGCTCTTCTGGGAGAGTTCATGCTTCTCGGCCAACTGGCTGGCGAGGTTACGCGTGGAAACGGTTTCGACTTTTGCTTTAGCGGCGGCGGTTGCCATGGGATTCTCCCTCTTAACGAATCAACGATAAGCCCGATTTTACGGCATTTCTCGCAAGATAAAGGGGGGCGAACGCAAAAAAGCGCAAGAAATTGGGGCTTTTTCCCGATGTGCTGTGGAAAAGCCCGAAAAACAGGGCTTTTCGGCATGCCCAAAAGCAAAGGAGCAGCGGCGGACCCGAAGCGCAGCGGAGGGCCTGCCGGCGCGACCATAAAAAAAGGGCCGCGCGAGAGGTGCCCGCACGGCCCGATTTCAAAGCATTTTGCGCGACTCAGGCGGCGGCTTCCGGACCCGCATTCTCCGTGCGCTCGCCGATGCGGGCGGACTTGCCGGTGCGGCCGCGTAGATAATAGAGCTTGGCGCGGCGCACCTTGCCCTTGCGCACCACGGTCACCGAGTCGACCAGCGGCGAATAGATCGGGAAAACGCGTTCCACGCCTTCGCCATAGGACACTTTGCGCACCGTGAAGGCCTCGTTCAGGCCGCTGCCCTGGCGGGCAATGCACACGCCTTCAAAGGCCTGCAGGCGTTCGCGGGTCTTATTCTGCTTGGCCTTTTCGTCATAGGTGACGTCCACCACCTTGACGTTGACCTTCAGCGTGTCGCCGGGACGGAAATCGGGCAAAGCCTTGGCCCGCAGGGCGCTCATC
>DATEEB010000138.1:0-2536 GCA_035281345.1 Rhizomicrobium sp.
GCATGTCAGCGCCCAGGACAATCATTTCGACGATCCGGAAGAAAGCTGGCACAATTGGCCGCTGGCCAACAACCGCATGGCGGCGGTGCTGAAGAAAAAGGGTTACGACCACCGCTATGTCTGGTCGCTGGAATCCCGCCATGTCGACAACCGGGTGGTGCGCCAGACTTTGCCGGCGGCGCTGGAATGGCTGTGGCGGGATTATCCGCGCTAGAGTGAATTGTTTTCTGACTGAATCAAACCCAGCTTGTCATCCCGGCCAAGCGATGCGCCAGCATCGCGCTGAGCCGGGATCCATCTTGCAGGTGGCACGATGGATCCCGGATAGCCGCTACGCGGCTTCCGGGATGACAAGTTCGGGTAAATTTGATCACAATCGACTCTAGGCACCTTGCACGCTTTTTTGCGGAATGCTGCTCACGGGTTAGGGCTGCGGCAGGCCTTCGTGTCTATAGAAGGCGCATTCTCTGCGTTCATCGCCCGCCAGCAGAACTTGGCGCGTTTGCATATGTACGAAACCGTTCTTTTCCAGCACGCGCGCTGCGGCGCGGTTGCCTGTCTGGGTTGCGGCCGCGACATGCGTCAGCCCCATGGATCCGAAGCCATGCGCGATCACCGCGCCGACGGCTTCGCTCGCCAGTCCCTGACCCCAGCAATCGGACCGTAGCAGAAAACCCAGTTCCGCCGAGCCGCCTTCGATCAGACTGAGATCGACGCTGCCGATGGCCTTGCCATCCCGCACCAGTGTCCAATAACGGCAAAGTCCGCTTTCCATGGCGGCCTGCTGTTCGCGCATCAGGTCCTCCACCACGGCAAGACGCGTGATCCTGGAACGATTCCAAAAACGCATGGCCGCGGTATCGCTGAGAATCGCAAACAGGGCCGGCGCGTCGGCCAACGCTTGCGGCCGCATGGTTAACCGCGCTGTGGTCAGGATCATCGGAGCGTGGCGCGGGCTATGAAAACAAGAGGCGGCCGGCAGCTTTCGCGCCGTAACCGCCTCTCACTGCCCCCTTCAAACTGGACACTCGGTCCAAATCCCCATCCGGACCAACCACGCGGGGTTTCCCCAAACCGTCCATCCGCGATCAGCCTAACTGTGCCGGAGCCCGTCTGTTGTGCAATGGTTTTGCTTTGTCTTTCCATTCTTTGCACGGACGATGTGGACTTTGCGCAACATTTGTTACGAACGGCTCGCGGCTCAGGTCTTAAAGTGCTTGGAGAGCTTCAGGCCCTGGCGCTGGTAATTGGAACCCAGCCCTTCGCCATAACCTTCCGGCGGCGGATCGGTCAGCCGCTCGAAGATCAGCCGGCCAATGATCTGGCCATGATCCAGAATGAAGGGAACTTCCCGTGAGCGCACTTCCAGCACCCCCCGCGCCGAGGGCGGCTTGCCCGGCTCGTAGCCAAAACCCGGATCGAAGAATCCGGCATAGTGAACGCGGAACTCCCCCACCAGAGGGTTGAAGGGCACCATCTCGGCGGCATGGTCGGGGGGAATGGCGACACGCTCGCGGCTGACCAGGATGTAGAACTCGTCCGGGTCCAGCACCATGTCGCCGCGGGCATTGGCCTGGATGGGTTCCCAATAGTCGGCCGGATCCAGCGCGCCCACCTTGTCCACATCGATCAGGCCGGTGTGTTTCTTGGCACGAAAGCCGATGCGCCCGCCCGCATCGGCGCTGCCTTTGAGGTCGATCGACAGCGCCAAGCCGTCGTCAATATTGGGCTCGCCGTCCACCAGCGGCGTCTGCTCGTGCAGGCGGCGCAGCGCGGCGTCCCCGAAACTGGGTGAGCCGTGGCGGATGCGCAGTTGGTTGAGCCGCGATCCCTTGCGCACCAGAACCGGAAAGGTCTGGGGACAGATTTCGGCATAGAGCGGCCCGCGATAACCCGGCTCGATGCGGTCGAAGGACGGCGCATAATCGGTGATCAACCGGGTAAAGACATCAATGCGCCCGGTGGAGCTTTTGGGATTGGCGCCTCCGGAGACGCGCGCGGAAAATTCCGCCCGTTCCAAAAGCGGCACGATATAGACACAGCCGGCTTCCAAAACCGCGCCTTCGCGCAAATCCACTTCATGCATGAAGACGGTGCGCAGCTTTTCTTCCACCGTGGCGCAAGGACCGGGGAGGAAACTGGCGCGCACCCGATAGGCCACGGGCCCCAGGCGCAGATCGATGCTGGCGGGTTGGATCTGCCCCTGCGCGAAAGGCTCGGAAGCCGTGATCTCGCGGCCTTGGTCCAGCAGGCGTCTCAGCACATGACTGGGCAGGATGCCGGTCGAGAAGCGGCCATAACTCTCGTCGGAGGGCGGGTGCAGGGTTTCCAGGGTCGCGGCCATCATCCGACTATAAGCGGGCCAGTTGTGTGGGTCACCGCGTCCGTATCCAAAAACGCCCGGATATCCCCAATCGCCTCGGCCAGGCCGCAGCGTTTGACCGGCGTTTTCTCCGGAAAGGCCGTCAGCAAGCGGCTGGGGGTTGCGCCCTCCAGGATCACAAAACAGCCGCGGTCCCCGGGCCCCCGGATCAGC
>DATEEB010000139.1:0-10416 GCA_035281345.1 Rhizomicrobium sp.
GAAGTGGGGTGGTTCTTAGCTGATTTCGCCGCTTTTGGGGCCCGTGGGGGGCGCGGTCCGGTCCTGCGCCGCTTGCAGAGCCGGCCCATCATCCGGTTGGGCCGCCAGATACGCCAAAGAGGCGGCCAAAAACAGGGGGCAGACATGGACCTGCAAGCGATTTTCGAAAATTACCGCCAGACCGTGGCTGAGCATTATTTCGACCTGCGCGGACGGGTCGGACGCGCCCAATTTTGGTATTTCGTCCTGGCCAATTTCATCCTGTGCCTCGGCGCCGCGATCCTGGGCGTCATCCTCTCCTTGCCGCTGTCGGAACTCTACAATCTGGCGCTGCTGTTTCCCTTCGCGGGCATGGGCGCGCGCCGCCTGCAGGATACCGGGCGCGACGGCAAGCTCATCTGGGCCTTCCTTATTCTGGGCTTTGTCGCCCAGGTGGTGGAGCTGTTGGCGGGCGCGAGCTATGCCACCTTTGGCGGATGGTCCCTGATTTTTATCGGCCCCCAGCTCTTTCTGATCAAGCTGGCCTTCCTGGTTCTGTGTGTGGTGCTGATCTATTTCTGGTGCCAGCCAGGCGAGGCGGGCGACAATGCCTATGGCCCGCCGCCGCCCCGGTTCGCTCCGTCCAAACCCGTTTCGCCGTCCGCGTAGCGGCGACAGCTACTTCTGGCAACCCGGTATCGGCGTGTCGAAACTGTAGGCTTCGCTTTGGTAGGTCACCACCAGCCGGCCTTTGGCGCAGGCATTGATGGACCCCGCCTCATAGACACTCCAATAGACCTTGCCCTTGCCCTGCGTGGTCTGGCGCAGGACGGCCTCGGACTGAGCGATCAACCCAACCAGCGCCGGCAATATGGCATCCTGCGGCACTTCCTTGAGCGCCTGTCCGCCGCCGTCCGTCACCTGTACCCCTTGGATATCATCCCAGGTGGTTACGCCGTTGGAATCCTGACGCGTATGGACAATGGACACCACCACATACCGGTCCAGGATCTGCTTGATGGTGGGCGCAGCGACAAGGGGTGAGGCCATCCAACCGAGTATCACCCGCCCATCCGCGCCCTTGTTGTGGTTGATCGAGACATATTCCAGGGCGAGCTGATCGGGGGTCGGCTTCCACAGGCGCGCCGAAGCGGGAACGGCCAGCAAGACCAAGGAACAAATCAAGGCAAGACGATGGGCGCGCATGACGCCTCCTGTGCTGATGCTCTTTAGCATGCACCGCGCCGCGCCTTGGCGACAAGCAAAGAAAAACGGCGGCCTTTTGGACCGCCGTTTCGCTAAAGATATTCCTAAACGAAGGGATTTTGTGGACTGAGCAGGAGCGTCGCGCGGAGCGTGCGAAAAGCACGTGAGTACGCGCGACGAACTCAGGACACAAAAGACCTCGTTTAGCGCTTCGAGAACTGGAAGCTGCGGCGCGCCTTGGGCCGGCCATACTTCTTGCGTTCCACCGCGCGCGGGTCGCGGGTGAGAAAGCCGCCCGGCTTCAGCACCGGACGCAAGCCGGGCTCGTAATTCACCAGCGCGCGCGAAATGCCGTGGCGCACCGCGCCCGCCTGACCCGACAAGCCGCCGCCATTGACGGTGACCACCACATCGAACTGACCGTCGCGGCCGGCGGCGATCAAAGGCTGGCGCAGGATCATGCGCAAAACGGGACGCGCAAAATAGACGGTTTCGTCGCGGCCATTGACGGTGATCTTGCCGCTGCCCGGCTTGATCCAGACACGGGCGACCGATTCCTTGCGGCGGCCGGTGGCATAGGCGCGGCCCTTGGAGTCGCGTTTGTTGTCGGCCTTGGCGGCATCGTCGGCGCCGGGCTGCTTGGCCTTGATCAGAGTGGATTTGAGTTCGGTGAACTTGTTGTCTTCGGCCATCGGTTAGGCTGCCTTGTACTGAGTGTTCTTGGGATTCATCTTGGCGACGTCCAGCTTTTCGGGCGACTGCGCCTCATGCGGATGCTCCGCGCCCGGATAGACGCGCAAGTTTGACATCTGGCGGCGGCCCAAGGGACCGCGCGGCACCATGCGTTCCACGGCCTTTTCCAGCACGCGCTCCGGGAACTTGCCCGCCATGATCGCGCCGGCGGTGCGTTCCTTGATGCCGCCGATATAGCCGGTGTGGTGATAATAGACCTTCTTCTTCAGCTTCTGGCCGGTCAGCACCACCTTGGCGGCGTTGATGACGATGATATTGTCGCCGCAATCCATATGAGGCGTGTAAGTGGGCTTGTGCTTACCGCGCAGGCGCATGGCGATGATCGAAGCCAGACGGCCCACGACCAGGCCCTGGGCGTCGATCAATATCCACTTCTTTTCGATCTCACTGGCTTTCGCCGAGTAGGTTTTCATATGCAGTTTTCCGTGATTTGACGCGCCGCTATACGGATATGCCCGCATCCGGTCAAGAGAAACCTCAGAAATTAAGGTGTTTTATGTATACGGTATTATAATACCGCTATTTCAGGGGTGGCACTTCAGCTCGATCTCAATGAATGCGATCGCATTGCCAGATCGGTTGGATACGTTGTGGCTGATGCCCGCGGGCCGCGAAGTGACGCTATGCTTGGAAACCGGGGCTTCGATGACTTGACTGTTGCTCTCTACCGTCAGGATCCCATCCGTCAGATAAACCACCAAATAGTCGAGCCCATGGGTGTGGCCGCCGGTCTCGGCCCCTGGCGGCAAGGTCCATTTGGTCACGATGGCCCGCTCGTCGTCCACCAGGGCCTCTGAAGTCGCCTTCGGCATCGCTGTCTCCGGCCCTTACGGCTCAGTGAGTTTGTGTGCTGGGTATGGCAAGCGTGACGTTGCCTATTTCTGGGCCGACGCCTTGTCCATCAGGGTGCGGATATGACCCCACAGGGCGACACATTTGCCGTCCTCGACATGAAAGGCGGTGGAGTCCATGCCCCGCATATGCATGGTGGCGGAGGCCCGCTCCACCGCCAGCGAAAAGCGGTCGTAGAGATGGCGAAGTTCGATGGTCTCGTCGCGGCTCAAGGACATGCGCGGATTATAGCGCCGATTGGGCGCCCGCGCACCGGGAAGGTGAAACAGAAGCGACAAAAAGCCAGCGCGTCATGCAGTTCCCGCCTATTCCCAATGCGTCCGGGCGCGATTGTTCGGGGGAACCCGCCCCTCTACAGTCCGTGGCCATGAGTGTTTCGCCTCCCCCCCTCCTCCTCACCGCCCATGCCGGCGGCGTGCTCCGGTTGATCCTCAACCGGCCGAGCGCGCGCAACGCGCTGTCGTCGGAATTGATGGGCGCCATCCAATCGGCGCTGGAGGGCGCGGCCGCCGACAACGCTACCCGCGTGATCGTGATTGCCGCCGAAGGCGCGGTGTTTTCCTCCGGCCATGACTTAAAAGAGATGGCGCGGCATCGCGCCGATGGTGATCAGGGCCGCGCCGCCTATGCCCGATTGTTCGCCCAATGCTCTGCCATGATGCAGGCCATTGTGCGCACGCCTAAGCCGGTCATCGCCCAGGTCGGCGGCATCGCCACCGCCGCCGGATGCCAATTGGTCGCCAGTTGCGATCTGGCGGTGGCCTCCACCTCGGCGCGCTTTGCCACCCCGGGCGTGGATATAGGACTGTTCTGTTCCACCCCCATGGTGGCCCTGTCGCGCAATGTCTCGCGAAAGGCCGCCATGGAAATGCTGCTGACCGGGGAGATGATCGACGGCGAGGAGGCGCGCCGCATCGGGTTGGTCAATAAGGTGGTGGCGCCGGAGATTTTGGAAAGCGAGACCATGGTGCTGGCCAACAAAATCGCCGCCAAGCCGCGCCAGACCTTGAAGATCGGCAAGGAAGCTTTTTACCGGCAGTTGGAGATGCCGCTGGATGAAGCCTACGCCTATGCCAGCCAGGTCATGACCGAGAACATGCTGAAAGCGGAAGCCTGCGAAGGCATCGGGGCGTTCATTGAAAAGCGGGAACCCAAATGGCCAAGTTAAGCGGGCGAATGACTGTTGCGTTTTTATTGCTTGCAGGCACAGCCCAAGCCCAAAAACTCAGCGCGCCGCCAAATGTCTGTTCAGCGATTGAGAAAGGCGAGACATTTTCGATGGAGGCGCTGGAAAAGCGCATAGCCGATCGGAAACTTTTTCTTGGTAACAAAGACGAGGTGGAGTCGTCGTGCAAGATGGTAAGCCTGGTCTCAGGCTTTGGAGCTCTGTCATCGATCTGGATCAAGGAAAACGAGGATGGAATTCCGATGCATCTCATGGCGCAAATCCGTCAGCAGGGCCGGACATGCGAGATACATGTCTATGATAAAGAAGGTTGCTGATTGTCCATGTCGCCCAGCTATCCCGACAGCCTGATCAAATCGATCCTGCGTTCGGTAAAGACCATCGCCATGGTGGGGGCCAGCGGTAACGACATCCGCCCATCCTATTTCGCCATGATGTATCTGTTGAACAAGGGTTACAAAGTCATTCCGGTCAATCCCGGCATGGCGGGAAAGACGATCCTGGGTCAGACGGTCTATGGAACGCTGAAAGACGTGGCTGATGCCGGCATTGGGCCGGTAGACATGGTGGATATTTTCCGCGAGGCCCAATACGCCCCTGACATCGCGCGGGAGACTGTGGCCGAAAAGGACCGTCTTGGCGTCAAGGTGTTGTGGATGCAATTGGGCGTGATCAGCCCGGAAGCGGAAAAGATCGCGCAGGATGCGGGGCTGACCGTGGTGATGAACCGCTGCCCCAAGATCGAGCATGGCCGCTTTTCCGGCGAGATCGGCTGGATGGGCGTCAATCGCCGGGTGATCGACAACCGCAAGCCCTTGCTGTTCGGCAAGGGCGGCACGCTGAAGCACAATTAGCCATGTCTCTCGATAATGCCGCGATGACGGTTTACGGCGACTCCATCTCGGGCAATTGCCTGAAGGTGAAGTTCGTCGCCGACCATCTGGGCCTGCCTTACGATTGGGTCGAGGTCAGCGTGTTGGCCAAGGAAACCCGCACGCCGGAATTTCTGGCGATGAATCCGGCGGGCCAAGTGCCCGTGGCGCGCTTTGCCGACAAGGGCGTGTTGGCGCAGTCCAATGCCATCATGCTGCATCTGGCGGAAAATACCGATCTGATCCCCGCCGACGCGTTCGAGCGCGCCCTGATGTTCCAATGGCTGTTCTGGGAACAGTATAGCCACGAGCCCGCCATCGCGGTGCTGCGCTTCCAGCGTTTGTACCTGAAAAAACCGTCCCATGAGATCGACCCCGCTCTGGTCGCCAAATGCGTCAAGGCCTTGAGCCTGATGAATGCCCATTTGGCGGGCCGCAGCCATTTCGTGGGCAACAAACTCTCGCTGGCCGATATTGCCTTGGTGGCCTATACCCGCTTCGCCCATCAGGCCGATTTGGACTTGGGCGCGTATCCCCATGTCCATGATTGGGTGCGCCGCATCGAAACAGAATTGCGTGTCGAACATCTGACATAGGCGGAACGCGCCACACATAAGACCAGGAGACGATAATGGCCGACTATGGCTTTAACACCCTTGCCGTTCATGCCGGCGCCCAGCCCGATCCCGCCACCGGCGCGCGCGCCACGCCGATCTATCAGACCACGGCTTTTGTCTTCGAGGACGCCGACCATGCCGCGGCGTTGTTCAACCTGCAGGTGTTCGGCAACATCTATTCGCGGATCATGAATCCCACCAATGCGGTGCTGGAAGAGCGGGTCGCCGCGCTGGAGAATGGCCGCGCCGCTTTGTCCTGCGGCTCGGGCCATGCCGCGCAACTGCTGGCGCTGCACACGCTGATGGGACCGGGCGACAATATCGTGGCGGCGCGCCAGCTCTATGGCGGCTCGATCAATCAGTTTAGCCAAGGCTTCGCCAAATTCGACTGGCATGTGCGTTGGGCCGACGCGACCAAGCCCGACAGTTTCAAGCCGGACGCGCGCACCAAGGCGATCTTTGTCGAAAGCATCGCCAATCCCGGCGGCATCATCACCGACATCGAGAAGGTGGCCAAGATCGCCCATGACGCGGGCGTACCGCTGATCGTGGACAACACCCTGGCCTCGCCCTATCTGATCAAGCCGCTGGAATGGGGCGCCGATATCGTGATCCATTCCGCCACCAAATTTCTGGGCGGCCATGGCAATTCCATGTGCGGGGTGATCGTGGATGGCGGCAAATTCGACTGGGGCAGCGGCAAGTTTCCGTCCCTGTCCGAGCCTACGCCGTCCTATCACGGCATGAAATTGTGGGAGACCTTCGGCGATATGGCCTTCGCCATCGCCTGCCGGGTATTCGGCATGCGCGATCTGGGGCCGGCACTCTCGCCCATGAACGCCTTTTTGGTGCAGACCGGAATCGAGACCCTGCCCTTGCGCATGCAAAAGCATTGCGACAATGCGCTGACGGTCGCCAAATGGCTGAAGGCCAATCCCAAAGTGGGCTGGGTGAATTATGCCGGGCTGGAAGACAATGACTCTTATGCCCTGCACAAGAAATATTGCCCCAAGGGCGCGGGCGCGGTTTTCACCTTCGGGCTGAAAGGCGGCTATGAGGCGGGCGTGAAGCTGGTCAATAGCGTCAAGCTGTTCAGCCATCTGGCCAATATCGGCGACACCCGCAGCCTGATCATCCATCCCGCCTCCACCACCCATCGCCAACTTTCCGACGAAGATCGGATCAAGGCGGGCGCAGGCCCGGATGTGGTCCGGTTGTCGGTCGGCATCGAGGACGCCGCCGACATTATCGCGGATTTAGAGCAGGCGATGTCGTAATCCCAACTGTCATTCCCGGCGAGCCACGCGACCTCGCGTGGCGAGGGAAGGGAACCCAGGCGGAAAGATTGAACCCGGTCCATCCACCTGGGTTCCCTTCCCTCGCACTCGCTATCGCTCATGCTCGCCGGGGATGACAAGTTATGTTTGCGGATAGACCCTCAATTCATACGCATGCCACACCGCCGCGCAGAGCAGCGCCGCCGCCATGACCTGATGCAGCGCCGACAGCCAGAGTGGCGCCATCAGCACCAAAGTGCAGATGCCAAGGAAAATCTGAAAAGTGGTGATGAGCGCGATCAGCTTGGCACTGGTCTTGGCCGGGCCCGTCAACTTGATGCCTTGCAGATAAACCCACACTGCACAGGCGGCAACGGCATAAGCGCCGATACGGTGATTAAATTGCGCCAAGCCGTCATTCTCGAAAAAATTGATCCACCAAGGCGAAGCGAAGAACGGATTTTCCGGAAAGACATGTCCATTCATGTCCGGCCAAGTGTTGTAGATCAGTCCGGCATCCAGCCCCGCCACCAGCGCCCCCAGCAGCATCTGGCCATAGACCAGGGCGACAAAGGCGAATGCGCGTTTCGACATGCCGTTGCTCTTGCCGCCGCGCAGATATTCCAGCGCGATCCACAGGATCGCGATCAGCAAGAGCAGCGCCGCCCCCAGATGGATGGCAAGGCGATACTGGCTGACCGAGACACGGCTTTCCAACCCGGATGTCACCATCCACCAGCCGATAAAACCTTGCAGCCCGCCCAACAGGAACAGGATCATAAAGCGCGGCCATTCACTGCGGCGGATCGCACCGGTGGCGGCGAACCAGACAAAGGGCACCAGGAACAAGACGCCCAAAAACCGGCCCAGGAAACGGTGCGCCCATTCCCACCAGAAGATGCCCTTGAATTCCTCCAGGCTCATACCGCGGTTTTCGAGGACATATTGCGGAATGCGCTGGTATTTGGCGAAGGCGTCCGCCCAGGCCGCGTCGCTTAGCGGCGGCAACGCCCCCATGATCGGTTTCCATTCGGTGATGGAAAGACCGGAGCCGGTCAGGCGGGTCAATCCGCCCACCGTTACCATCACCAAAATGACCAGCGCCACCGCCAAAAGCCAAAGCCCCACGGCTTGGCGGCTTTTCCAGAAATTTCCTGTTTGATCCATGGCGGCTCTGATAGCGTCCCTCCCCGCAGCCGTCAAAACCGTCTCATGTCCCGCCGCACCAAGACTTTTATTGCCGCCATTGTGATCCTTTTCTTCTGGCTGCCTTTCTATGCCTTGTTCATCATGGGGCTGGCGCGCCATGTATTGCCCGGCGCACCCTGGTATGTGGCGTTGCTGTTCTATGCCCTGGCCGGAACGCTGTGGATCGTTCCCATCGGGCTTTCGTTACCTTGGATGTACCGCGAACCAGCCCCTAAGAAATGATCGACAATTCGGCGCAAAGCCGCTTCGAGCGAACGGAAAACGGCCTTATGGCCTGGGCCGAGTACCGCATCCGCGACGGCAAGCATCAAATCTTCCATGTGGAAGCCGATCCGTCCTTGCGCGGCACGGGCGCGGCGGACCGGCTGATGCAGGATATTGTCGAACAGGCCCGTAGCCACCAACTGGTGCTCGTGCCGCGCTGTTCCTATGCCCGGGCCTGGTTCGCCAGGCACAAGGACGCGGCTGACGTCTTGGATTGACGCCACACCTGATGTCTTATGGCAAAATGTTGGGCGGGGGTTGGATATGTGGCGGGTCAAATCCCTGGACGCGGTCCTGGCCACCGCCGAGAAGAAAAGCCTGCACCGCAGCTTGGGTCCGTTCCAGCTCACCCTTTTGGGTATCGGCGGCATCATCGGCACCGGCATTTTCGTGCTGACGGCGGAAGCCGCCCAAAAAGCCGGACCCGGCATGATGCTGTCCTTTGTGCTGGCGGGCGCCGTCAGCGCGGTGGCGGCGCTGTGCTATGCCGAATTGTCTTCCATGGTGCCGGTATCCGGCTCTGCCTACACCTATACCTATGCGGTGCTGGGCGAGTTGATGGCCTGGCTGGTGGGATGGGCGCTGATCCTGGAATATGCCGTGGCGGCCAGCGCCGTATCGGTGGGCTGGTCCGGATATATCGTGGGCCTTTTGGCGCATCTGCCCCATCCCATCATCGTTCCACCCGAATTGGCGGCCGGTCCTTATGCCGGCGGTGTGGTGAATGTGCTGGCGGTGGTGGTGGCGCTTGGCGTCACCGCGCTTTTGGTGGTCGGCACACGCGAGAGCGCTACCGTCAATGCCTGTCTGGTCGCGGTGAAGCTGGTGGCGCTGGGCGCCTTTATCTGGCTGGCGCTGCCGGTGATGAACAGCGCCAATTTTCATCCCTTCGCGCCGTTTGGCACGGCCGGAGTGATTTCGGCGGCGGCTTCGATCTTTTTTGCCTATGTCGGGTTCGACGCAGTGTCCACCGCGGCGGAGGAAACCAAGAATCCACAGCGCAATCTGCCCATCGGCCTGATCGGGTCGCTGGCGATTTGCACCGTCATCTATCTGTTGGTGGCGGCGGGTGCGATCGGCTCGTATGGCGCGCTGCCGGTCTATGGTCCCGCAGGCGAAGCCCTGACGCCGGGCTCGTCGGCGCTGCAGGCCCAGTGCGCCAGCCTGAGCGGTCAGCCCTTGGTCTGTTCGCGCGAGGCGCTGGCGCATGTGCTGCGTTCCATCGACCATCCGCTGGTGGGCAATCTGCTGGGACTGGCGGCCGGGATCGCCCTGCCCACCGTCGTCCTGATGATGATCTATGGCCAGACCCGAATCTTTTTTGTGATGTCGCGCGATGGCTTGCTGCCGGAAGTCTTAAGCCGGGTGCATCCCAAGTTCCGCACCCCGCATGTGGTGAGCTGGATCACCGGGTTGCTGGTGGCGTTCGCGGCCGCCTTTTTGCCAGTGGGGCAGTTGGCGGACATTTCCAATTCGGGGACCTTGTTCGCCTTTGCCGCGGTTTCGCTGGCGGTGATGGTGCTCAGGCGGACCCAGCCAGACCGTCCTCGCCCGTTCCGCGCACCCCTGGTTTATCTCATCGGGACGCTGGCGGTTCTGGGTTGCGGGCTGTTGTTTGCTTACCTGCCCTGGCAAGCGAAACTCCTGTTTCCCATCTGGTCGGTGGTGGGGCTGATCTTTTATTTCGCCTATGGCTATCGCCATAGCCATGTCGCGCGGGGAAGCACCGAAGTGACCGAATTGGATCGGGAAGCACCGCCCGGGCCGATTGCGGGCTGAACGCTGCACACCTTCTTCCTCCACCGCACGTCATCGCGGCACCAACCCAGGAGCGGCGCGGGATCTTCGATAAGCTGCGCGCCAAAAGTTCCCCGCGGAACAAGGGCGAGCAGAATGAATGCTTGCTCTACCTCTTCTTTCTGACATGATCGCCCGGGGTTGGTTGGGGCGTGAACAGGGCTGTTCATGCTTGGAATGACCCGTAGATCCGAGGTCCCCCGGAGCAGGACCTTGCAGGACGAGGCCCAGGAGCCTCCCTCCTTCCTTGGTCCCGGCGTCGGGATTGAAGGCGTGCTCGAGATTGAGGGCGAGCTTGTGGTCTCGGGCCTGGTGAGGGGCCGTATCGCCGCGCTCAAGCTGGTGATCGCCGCCGGTAGTACCGTCGAGGGTGACATCGTCGCGCACGAGGTGGTGATCGCCGG
>DATEEB010000140.1:0-4295 GCA_035281345.1 Rhizomicrobium sp.
ACCACGGGAAACCTCTCAAATCGGCGGATTTGCGGGGGTCTTTAGCAGGGAGGCTAGGTCCGCGCAAATGGCTTGGTGGGATGCCCAAAACCATGCCGACCGGCGTCCTTTGCTGCTGACGCGGGGACGGTTAAAGACCGCTATCCGGGGATATTTTGAAGCGCAAGGCTTCACCGAGGTGGAATGCGGTGCCTTGGCCGTTTCGCCCGGCAATGAGACCCATCTGCATGCCTTTGAGACCCTTCTGACCGGATCGGATGGCGTCAGCCATATGCGCTATCTTCATACCTCGCCGGAATTTGCCGCCAAGAAATTGCTCGCGGCGGGGGAGACGCGGATTTTCGATTTCGCCCATGTGTTTCGCAATCGCGAGCGCTCCCGCCTGCATGCTCCCGAATTCACCATGCTGGAATGGTACCGGGCGCATCAGGACTATGACGCGGTGATCGCCGACGGCCTGGCGCTGTTGCGATTGGCGGCGGATGCGGCGCAGACCAAGCTGTTTCAGTATCGCGGCGTCACCTGCGATCCGCGCGCCCCGGCCGACCGGCTGACGGTGGCTGGGGCTTTTACCCATTTTGCTGGCATCGATCTATTCGCCACCCTGTCGCCCCAGGGCGCGGGCGATGCCGCTTCCTTGCGGTCGCGGGCGCGCCGGGCCGGCATTGACGTCGCCGATGACGATGATTGGTCCGACATGTTCAGCAAGATTCTCACCTTGCGGGTGGAGCCGCGGCTGGGCTTGGACCGGCCCTGCGTGCTTTATGAGTATCCGGTTTGCGAAGCGGCGCTGGCGCGTGTCAGCCCGCGTGACAGCCGGGTGGCGGAGCGGTTTGAGCTGTATGTCTGCGGGGTGGAGCTGGCAAACGGCTTTGGCGAGTTGACCGATCCAAAACAGCAGCGCGCCCGCTTTGAAATCGAGATGGCCAAAAAGGAACGGGTTTATGGCCAGCGTTATCCTTTGGATGAGGATTTTCTGGCCGCGCTGGCGCATATGCCGCCGGCCAGCGGCGTGGCCCTGGGCTTTGACCGGCTGGTGATGTTGGCGGCGGGCGCACCGAATGTGGACGCCGTGCTGTGGACGCCTTTACCCTGACCCCCTCCGATCCGGCCTTCGCGCCTAGCGGCGCTTGGCGTTCGGCTGGCTTGGCTGCCAGCCTCACCCTTCGCAACTTTGCCGTGGTACTCGGCGTCCATACGCTGTCGCTATGGACCCTGCGCGCCACGGCGTTGCTACGGCCACCTCCCCCGCAGGTCGCTGCGCTCGCGGGGGAGGTGGACCTGGGATCGCGGTGCCGTCATGCATGAAACGGACTGGCCTAAATCCAAGCAAAGGGTAGGGTTCGCGCGCCATGACACAGATGACCCAACCTGCAAGAATAGTTACAGCCATCGGTTTGCTCACCATGTTCCTTCCCAACGTCAAAGTGCATAAGCGATGACTCTCGAAGATGTGGCCCGGCGCTATGCGGTGGCGGTGTCGCCGCACCTGCTGTCGCTGATGGACCCCGCCGATCCCGGCGATCCGATTGCGCGCCAATTCCTGCCGTCTTTGGAAGAATTGGTGACCCTGCCGCAGGAGCTAGCCGATCCCATCGGCGATGCAGCCCATTCCCCCGTCGCTGGCATTGTGCATCGTCATCCCGGCCGGGCCTTGTTCAAGGCGGTGGCGGCTTGCCCGGTTTATTGCCGCTTCTGTTTCCGGCGCGAAACGATCGGGCCGGGCCATGACAATGGTTTGTCAAAAGACGAATTTGAGGCTGCGCTCTCTTATATCGCCGCCCATCCCGAGATACGCGAAGTGATCCTGACCGGCGGAGATCCCTTCATTCTGTCGCCGCGTCGGGTGGCGGAGATCGCCGGCCGGCTGGCGGCGATGGCGCATGTGCGGATCGTCCGCTGGCACAGCCGTGTCCCGTTCACCGACCCAGAGCGGGTGACGGACGCTCTGGTGGCGGCCTTGCATGCCCCAGGCGCCACCACTTGGGTTGCGGTTCACGCCAATCACGAACGGGAATTTTCCTCCCCTGCGCAAACCGCGATCGCCCGCCTGGTGGATGGCGGCATCGCCTTGGTCAGCCAATCGGTGTTGTTGAAAGGCGTGAATGACACCGCCGAAGCGCTCGCCAATTTGATGCGCGCTTTTGTCGATAACCGCATCAAGCCTTATTATCTGCATCATCCCGATCTGGCGCCGGGGACCTCGCATTTTCGCCTGAGCATAGAGGAGGGGCTTTCTTTGATGCGGCAATTGCGGGAACGGCTGTCCGGGTTGGAAATGCCCACCTATATGCTCGATATTCCGGGGGGCTTTGGGAAAGTGCCGCTGGAATCCGCGGCGTTGGAGAAAACCGCTACCGGCTATCGTGTCCGTGATCTCAGCGGGGTGTGGCACGACTATTTGGCAGGCTGACCTCCGGCCCTGCGCTTACGCTTCGGGCGCTCGTCGTTTTCGCATGTCCACAGGACAGGCTCACATCCTTTCGGATGCGACTCCTCGCCCACGCAGTCTTTTGAAAAACGCGCTGACGCGGTGGCGCAATTGCTCGCGCCGCACAACGCCCATATCGGTCACCCAATTGAGCTGGATCACCCGGCGCGGGCCTTCAAACGCGTGAAAGCCATGCCAGGCATGGGGCTCATTCTTGAAGATCAGCATGGTGCCTTCGTCAGGCGGCACTTCCGCGATCACATCGTCCAGATTGTCGGGTGAGCGCAGCAGCCGCAGCCGCCCGCTTTTGGCTTCCCAGGCATTGTTCATATAGATCAGCACGGTGATGATCTTGGTGCGTGAGTCCGTGTGGATTTGGCCGTCGCGCGCCGCCGAAACGCCCCGCGCCGTCACCATGGTGGGCCGTCCGCCAAGGTTCACGCCCAGTTTTTGTTCCACCGCGCGGGTGAATTCCGGCCCCTGAATGGCGGCGATGAAGGCCGCAAAGGCGGGCCCATAGCGAAGCGTGGGAAGCGGGAAGGAGCCGGGATGGCGGACCAGTGGATAGTCGGCGTTGATCGCCGCCATGGCTTCGGGTTTGACGAAATGCGGCACCATGGCGAAGGCGAAAGGTTCGCGCGTCACGGGCGCGGCGTGAAAGGCTTCCAGATCGATCGGCAGGGCGGACATGGGTGCGGAAATACCCTTTCACGCCTCAAAACGCAAAAAAACCTGCACAAGAAAATAGGGTCGGGAGCTGCCAGAGCAAGTTGATTCCATCTGGTCCCAACTTGCTCTAGATAGACTTATGGCTTTTCTGCAATCCCATCCTCCGCGTCAGCCGATCTTTCGCGCGCCGTCCGTGGTTTTGTGGCTGATGGCGGCGCTGGCAGCCCTGCACCTGGCGCGGGTGACCAGGCCGGGCGATCAGTCTCATACCATCGTCTATGAATTCGGGCTCTTTCCCTTGCGCTACAGCCGCGCGTTCCTGGAAAGCCATATGGCCAATCCAGGTACGCTCTGGGAACGGGCGGTGCCGTTCATTTCCTATATGGGGCTGCACAATGATTGGACCCACCTGGTCATCAATTGCTTCTGGCTGCTGGCGTTCGGTCCCATTGTCGCCCGCCGTTTTGGCGGCGCGCTGTTTCTTGCGTTCTTCGCCGTTTGCGGCGTGATCGGCGCAGCCACCTATCTGGCTTTCAACTGGGCCAGCCCGGTGCCGGTGGTCGGCGCATCGGGAGCGATATCCGGCCTAATGGCGGCGGCGCTGCGCATGCTGCCGGGCCAGGCGCCTTGGGCGCTGCCGGGAGAAACGCCCCTGGCGCCGATTTTTTCCCGCCAGATACTGATCTTCACCGCGCTTTGGGCCGCCCTTAATCTTTTGACCGGCCTGACAGGGCTGGGGATGGGCGGGGAAGACGGGCTGATCGCCTGGCAGGCGCATTTGGGTGGTTTTGCCGCCGGATTGCTGCTGAGCAGTCCGTTCGACAGGCTGCGGCCCCGTGCGGTGGGCGCGCCGGTGGACCGCTAGCTACTCAGCCGGCGCCACATGCGGCCCGGCGGGGCGCACCTTGCGGCTTTTCAGCCGCGTGCTGAAACGGTCCAGATAGGAATAGATCACCGGTGTGATGTAGAGGGTGAGAAGCTGCGACAGAAGCAGGCCACCTGCCACCGCAAGGCCCAGCGGACGGCGGCTTTCCGCGCCCGCGCCCCCGCCCAGCGCGATGGGCAGGGTGCCCATCAGGGCCGCCATGGTGGTCATCATGATGGGACGGAAACGGGTTATGGCGGCCTCGTAGATCGCCTGTTCCGGCGACAAGCTCGCATCGGACCGCTGCCGGTGGAGCGCGAAGTCGATCAT
>DATEEB010000141.1:0-10777 GCA_035281345.1 Rhizomicrobium sp.
TCGGCCATAAGCTGGCGATCTCGCCGGCGGTCCGGCATCAGGAGTATTGCTCATGCTTCGCACCTTGGCGCTTGCCGCAACCCTTGGGCTGATTGGCACACCTGCTTTCGCCCAGTCGGCTTGCCACCAGCCCTATGTTCCCGAGGCTCTCTCCAGCGCAAACCCGACCAAGCAGGAAATCATCGCCATGCGCGATGACGCCAAGAGCTTCATCGAAGCGTCCGACGTTTATCAGACCTGCCTCGGCAAGGCCGCCATGTCGGGCTCCGTGCTGGCCAGCAAGACCAGCGGGCTGATCGCGCAAAATCAGCGCGACAAGAAGCTGGTGGGCGACCGGGTGAATGCCGCCATTGCGGCGTTCAACGCGTCGCAGCGCGCCGGCGTCAAGCTCTCGGACGCCAGTCAGTAACCTTACCGGCCCAAGCTGGCCGGGCCCAAGCTTTGCCGAGCCAATTTCATTGGCTGAAGTCCTACCGCCTGCAAATCCGCCGCAGCCTCAACAGCCCTAGGAGCCGGATGGCTGCCCCCCTGGGCTTTGTCTTGTGCCCGGACTGGGCTAAAAGCAGCCCATGACCAAGAGCAAACCATCCGTCCGCATCCCGGCCAAAATCGCCAGCGATTTGGGGGTTAAAATCGTTTCCGGCCGCTTCAAGGTCGGCTCGGTTCTGGACGGTGAAGTGGAAGCCAGCGGGCAGCGCAAGGTTTCGCGTTCCGCCTATCGCGAAGCGGTCCGTATCCTGGTGGCCAAGGGGCTGGTGGAATCGCGCCCCAAGATCGGCACCCGGGTCAGCGCTGTCGATCGCTGGCATTTGCTGGACCCCGATGTGCTGGCCTGGATGTTCACGCGTGAACCGCATCCGCATCTTTTGACCAGCCTGTTCGAACTCAGAAGACTGGTGGAACCGGAAGCCGCCGCCCTCGCTGCCCAACGGCGCTCCGAAAAGCAATTGGCGCGCATGGACGCGGCGGTGGAGGATATGGCGCGCGAAACTCTTGTGACCAGCGCCGGACGTCAGGCCGACCAGATGTTTCATTCCACCTTGTTGGCGGCTTCGGGAAATCCTTTTCTGGAAACTCTCAGCAGCAGCGTGGCCGCCGCGATCAACTGGAGCACCTTGTTCAAGAGCCGGATGCAGCGGCCGATGCGCGATTCCATTCCCGATCACCGCAAAGTGTATGAGGCCGTCGCGGCCGCCGATTCCAAGGCGGCGCGCGCGGCCATGATCGAACTGATCGATCTGGCCCTCACCGACACCACCCGGGCCCAAACCGCCAAGGCAAAATCGTCCAAGCGCGGCAGTGCCGCTTAGGCGAGAATATCCAGCACAGTGTCGGCCATGCGCGTCGATGCCTTGATCACCGCAAGATTGGCGCGAAAATTGTGCATCTGCTGAATCAGCTGGACGCTTTGCGCCGCCAGATCGACCTCGGGCATCGCCACCATGCCCTCGGCATTGGCGTAAGGCGTGCCGGGATCATAGGCTAGCCGGTAAGACGGCAGGCTGGCTTGCAGCGATGCCGTGACGCCGCCGCCGGGAACGGCGCTTTGCGCCACCGTCAGCGGTTGATAGACGGAAGATTGGCTGGGATGGACCGGCTGCGAAGGCGGGGTATCAGGGATCGCGCCGCCGGTGCGCATATTGGCGATGTTGGACGCGGTGGCGCTCAGCCACACGGAAGCGGCCTGCAAGCCCGAAGCGGCGATGCGCATCCCATTGTCCATGACGCCAGCATGGCGGCGATACGTAACGGCGCTGGAAAAGAAATGCTTCGCATTTGAACGATCCCAAATTGAGACACAAACTGAAGCAGGGGTTCAAAGCGGGACGGCGCGTTTGCGGCATGACCCAAAAACAATCAGCGGTCTTTCGACCGCTGATGGATATTCGATAGGAGACTGTTTTAGGCGGCCTGTTTGCGGCGGCGGCGGCGATAGGCGGCCACGCCACCAATACCCGCGCCGACCAGCATCAGGGTGCCGGGTTCAGGCACATAGACCGGCGGGCCGTTCGAGGCCACGTTGCCGGTCTTGCCGGCGAAGAGAATGTCTGCGGCAAAATAATAGCCCCCGGAATTGGCCGCGAAATCAGAGAGCAAAAGGCCGCCGCTCTTCTTGACGTCAAACACCAGGGAGGTGTCGCTGCCGCCGCTGCCACTGATGTTGTAGTCGATGGCATACATGAAACAGCTGGCTGTCGTGGCGCCGCAGCTACCGCCGGTAAAGGGCGAAGCTTTATAGCGCGCATAGCCCGAGGCCGAGGGGTCAAAGCCCTTCACGGTGAAATTGCCAGCGTTGGCCGAGGTTACGGTCACCGAAGACAAGGACGGACTGCCGGTGATGTTCCAGGTGATGGCATAGCCAGCGCCCGTTCCCACGAACTTCGAGCCCGCAGCTAGAGTGACGGTCACAGTGACATAAGCACTGGAACCGCTGCCCACCTGGTGCAGGTTGACCGTTCCATAGGTGCCCGGCGTGGGCCCCAAGCTGCCCCCCTGATTGAGGGTATAGAGGAGGTCAGCCGAGGCCGGACTGGCCGAAAGGGCCAGGGCCAAAATGGCCGCCAAACTCAACAATATACGCCGCATCATACGCAATCCTGGGTATCCGTTGAAAATAGAGCAATAAACATGCCAAAAACTTAAGCGCTTGGAACAAAAGGCTTGCAAGAGTTGGGTTCTACCGGAAGCACAAAAACTGTAAAGTTCCTTTACAAACAATCATCTAACCCCTGATTGGGTGCGGCCAGCCATCTTGAGCTTGCTCGCCAGCAGATTCTTCGCCGCTTCCAGGTCGCTGAACCCGCCGCGCTGCACCAATTCTTCCAATATTGCCTGGGATTGCGCAAGCGCACCACTACCCTCCAAGGCCAAGGCCAGGTGATAGGCGATCCCCGGATCCGCAGGGCGGAGCCGGCGGGCCTTTTGAAGCGAGGCCACCGCCCCCTTAAAATCGGATCGGGTCATCTGCATGGTGCCCAGCGTGTCCAGATAGTCCGGGGAGTTGGGGTCGGCCTTGACCGCCTGCTGCGCCAGGCTCAGCGCCCGGCGGGAATCGTCCTGGACCACCAGCCAAGCCAGATTGTTGAGAGAAAAACCGTCCGCCGGGTCCTCGCGCACGAACCGCTCGTAGTAAGTCTTGGCTGCGGCCGTTTCGCCGAAGCTGAGCGCCACCACCGCATATTGCTTTTGAACCTGCTTATTGTCGGGATGACCCGCGATATACTGCTTGAGACTCTTCAGCGCCATATCCTTGCCCAGATCGCGCAAGCCTTCGCCGCCGCCCAGTTCGATTGCGCGGACGATATTTTTTTGCGCATTTGCCGTATCGCGCTTCATCAGATAGGCCCGCGCCAACAGAACCGGCACGCGCGGATCCTTGGAGTCCGCAACAAAGGTCAAGGCATTCATGGCGTACTGCACGCTTTTCTGCCGCAAACGGATATCGGCGAGCTGCAGCCGCGCATCCAACAGATAGGGAAAGCGCGTCACGGCCACATTTAGAATCGAGGCGCCGCTTTCCAGAAAGCCGGCAGCCACCGCCATCCCCGCGACATTCAAGGTCACGCCGGGATCGACCTGGATATATTCCTTGGGCAGACTGTGTGCGATATCCCATGCCGCTTTGACATCGCCCTTGCGCGCCAAAATGATGGAGCGGAAATACCGCCCGATCGGCATATCGCCCTGGGACGCCAGGATATGGTTGACATCGGCTTCCGCTTTGTCCGCACGGTCCGTGGACAAATACACTTTGGCGCGGGTCAGTCGCGCCGAGAGGCTTCTGGGATAGTCGGCAACCAGCTTTTCAGCCATCTGCTGTCCCAAAATTTCCTGCCGCCGCTGCATCGCCAGATCGATCTTGAGGATCTGCGCATCGACGTCCTTTGGCCGCAATTTCAGCGCTTCGTCCGCATGGGTATCGGCAGCGTTGAAATCACCTTGCAACAGCGCGATACGGCCCGCCGTCATCATGCCCTCATAGTCCCTGAGAATTTCCAGCGACCGCTTCATCAAAATGCTGGCGCTGGCGCTGTCGCCCATGACCTGCAAAGCCGAGGCGCGGGCGCGCAGCACAATGCCCGCCGCAAAACTGCTCTGCTTGGGGTCCGGTTCGGGATACAGGTCCAGCACCGCCTGGTTCTGGCCCATCGAAAGCATCGCTTCCAGCAACGGTCCCAGCACGACATCATTGGGCGCGCCCAATCTGCGCGCCCGGCGCAGGCGGTCGGCGGCGTTTTCAAAATCACCCGCCATGTTCAGCACCACCCCAAGACGGGCCAGCAGATACGGGTTGGCGGGTTCCAAACTGGCGGCAAGATTGAGGCTGCGCAGCGCCTCATCGGTCTTGCCTGCCTGCAGCGCCTTCTGGGCCTCATTCAGCAGATTGCCGACATCCTTGTTGGTGGACAGGCTTTGCGCGGACAAGGGCGCCGGATTGATGGCAGCCCAAGCCGCCGATAGCGGCAGCCCCACGAACAACAGAAAGGCCCAAAGAAGAATGCGCGCCATGAAGAAGAAACCGCTGCGAAACAGATATGAGGGAAAAGCTACGACACCAGTCCGCGGCGTCAAAAATGAGGCCGCGCCCTAAAGGATTACCCCAGAGCCATTGACCATGTGTTGACGCCCAGGCCGGCGCCTAAAGGGTTATTTTAATTATGTTTTCCTAGGCGTGATAGTCCCGGTACCAGCCCACAAAGCTTTTCAGGCCACTTTCGATGGGCGTGGCGGGCTCAAAGCCTAAGTCGCGGCGGCTGGCTTCGATATCGGCAAAGGTATGGGTGACGTCGCCCGGCTGCATGGGCGACAAAACCAGCGACGCCTTGATGCCGATATTGCGCTCCAGCAACGCGACAAAGTCGGTCAACTTTTGTGGGCGGCAATTGCCAAGATTGTAAACCGCATGCGGCGGCACGCCCTGGGCTGGACGGCGCAAAGCGCGGATCGTGCCCTGCACGATGTCGTCAATATAGGTGAAGTCGCGCCACATCTCGCCATGGTTGAAGATGCGGATCGGCTGGCGCGCCATGATCGCGCGCGTAAAAGAATAATAGGCCATATCCGGCCTGCCCCACGGACCGTAAACCGTGAAAAAACGCAGCCCGGTGCACGGCAAACCATAGAGATGGGCATAGGTATAAGCGATCAATTCATCGGCGCGCTTGGTGGCGGCATAAAGCGATTGCGGTTTTTCCACCTGGTCGGCGATGTCGAACGGCACCTTGCTATTGCCGCCATAGACCGAGGAGGAGCTGGCATAGACCAGATGCTTGAGACCCGTCATGCGGCGCGCCAATTCCAGCATCGCCACCTGCCCCATCACATTGGATTGCACATAGGCGAAGGGATTTTCCAGGCTGTAGCGCACGCCCGCTTGCGCCGCCAGATGGATAATGCCGTCTATCTCCATCATTCCGGCCAGAGAAAGAACCGCATCTGGGTCCGCAATATCCATTTTCCGGAAGCAAAAGCCGTTATGCGTCAGCAACCGGTCCAGGCGCGCCTGTTTCAGCGCCGGATCGTAATAGTCATTGAGATTGTCGATGCCGTAAACCTGCTCGCCTTCGGCCAGCAGCGCCTGCGTGACGTGATAGCCGACAAAGCCCGCCGCCCCGGTGACCAGAATCATGCGGCCACTACTCGGCCGCGACAGCCAGGGCCGGCGCGGGCCGCGCGACGGGACGGCCGATGCTCACATAGGTAAAGCCATAGCTGCGCATCTGCTCGGGCGCATAGATGTTGCGCAAATCCACGATCAGCTTCTGCTTCAGCAACTGACCCACCTTGACCAGATTAAGGGCGCGAAATTCGTTCCATTCGGTCAACAGCACCAGGCCGTCGGCGTCCGCCATGGTTTCATAGGCATCGGCGCAGGTCTCAATATCCATCAGCGCGCGCGCATGCTCCATGCCCTCGGGATCATAGGCGCGCACCGTGGCGCCCATCGCCTGCAAGGCCGGCACGATGGCCAGGCTGGGCGCGTCGCGCATGTCGTCGGTGTTGGGTTTGAAGGTCAGCCCCAGCAGCGCCACCGTCTTGCCGTTAAGATCGCCGCCAAAGGCGGCCGCGATCTTGTCGGCCATGGCCAGCTTGCGGGCATCGTTGACCGCCACCACCGCCTCGACAATGCGGGTCGCCGCGCCACGATCTTGGGACGTTTTGAGCAAGGCCAGCGTGTCCTTGGGGAAACAGGAGCCGCCGAAACCCGGACCGGCATGGAGGAATTTCGCGCCGATGCGCTTGTCCAGGCCCACGCCGCGGGCCACATCCTTGACGTCGGCGCCGACCTTTTCGCACAGGTCCGCCATTTCGTTTATGAAGGTGATCTTGGTGGCGAGAAAGGCGTTGGAGGCATACTTGATCAATTCGGCGCTTTCGCGGCCCGTGAACAGCATCGGGGTTTCGTTGATGAAAAGCGGACGGTAGATTTCGCGCATCGCATCGCGGGCCCGTTCGCTGTCGCAGCCCACCACCACCCGGTCGGGCCGCCGGAAATCCTCAATCGCCGATCCTTCGCGCAGGAATTCGGGATTGGAGGCGACATCGAAATCGGCATCGGGACGCGCCGCCCGGATGATGTCATAAACCTCCTTGCCGGTGCCCACCGGCACGGTGGATTTGGTCACCACCACCGTATAACCGTCGAGATGGGCGGCAATCTCCTTGGCTGCCTGATAAACGAAACTGAGATCGGCATGACCGTCACCGCGCCGGGTCGGCGTGCCGACCGCGATGAAAACCGCTTCCGCCTTGCGCACCGCTTGCGCCAGATCACCCGCGAAGGACAGCCGTCCGGCGCGCGCATTGGCGGCAACCACGTCCTCAAGGCCGGGCTCGTAGATAGGAATGATGCCGGCTTCCAGAGCGCGAATGCGGGCGGGATCGTTGTCGATACAGACGACTTCATGGCCGAATTCCGAAAGGCAGGCGCCCGATACCAAGCCGACATAACCGGCGCCAATCATCACGATCCGCATGAGAAAAATCCTTTGGTGCGACGCACAAACTGTAAGGGGAGTTTCGCGGAATCGGCTGTGACATTGCCGTGATATGTCCGCGGCGCATTGCCGGATGGCTGGCAGCCGATTGCGGCATGTGAGACCCAAGCGCAAGCTCCAGCCTGAAAAAGCCAACCAGAGCCTGCGTTACCGTCCGAACGCAGACCGGAACCCGCGCGTGCCTATTGACCGTGCAGGCGGCAATAAGACAAAAGCATAACATACTGATTTGTCGACGGCATTTATGCGGGAGCCGATGTGAGCCTTCATCGTCTGAATATCCTCGCTTTTGCCGCGCTGTTTGCCGGCGGTCTATCGCTGGGAGCTTCGGCGCAAACCGCGCTCAATCCCCGGGCCATGGCGCAGATTCCGGCCCGCAACCCGCTTACCGCCGAACAGGAAAGCGGCGCGCTTCTGGAAGGCATGGGGGTGCTGGACCGGGCCCGGCCCGAATATGACGCCGTGGGCGTGCCGCTAAGCGGCATGACGCTTTATCCCACCCTGGCCTCGGACGTCACAGCCGACGACAATATCTTCCGTAGCCCAGGCGCCACTGTCAGCGACACGATCTGGACCATTTCGCCCCGGCTGGATCTTCGGTCGAACTGGGACAATCACGCGCTGCAGCTTTATGGGCAACTCGACCATTACGACTATCAGGACCGGGGCAGCGAAACCCGCACCAACTGGATGCTGGGCGGGGTGGGACGGCTGGACATCGCGTCCGGCGGTTTCCTGAAAAACGCCACCTCCTACTTCGACACCCATGAGGCGCGCACCTCGCCGGACTTGTCGCTGCTGGCCGCAAGTCCCACCCGTTACCGCCGTATTCACACCGACGGCCTTCTCAGCGGCCAATTCAGCGCCTTCACTTTGTCTGCGGCGGTGAATTACGACCGGTTCGATTTCGACGCCACGGACTTGATCGGCGGCGGATTGATCGACAATGGCGACCGGGACCGCAATGTCTATCAACTGACCGGCAAGGCCGCCTATGAGCTTGCGCCCGACCAGTCCCTGTTCGTGCAATTCACTTATGATCTGCGGGACTTCGACCGGCAGCTGGACCGGAACGGCTTTGACCGCAATTCCGACGGTTATCGCGTGGATTTCGGCGCCAGCCTGATGCTGACGCCGCTGATCCGCGGCACCGCCTATGCCGGGCTGCTGCAGCAGAATTATGCCGCACCCTTGCACGATGTCACCGCCATGGACTTCCATGTCGAGATCGATTGGTTTGCCACCGAGTTGTTGACGGCCCATCTGCAGGCTTCCCGGATCATCGACGACACCACCGTGAGCGGCGCGTCCAGCACCGATGTCCGCCGCATCGGGGCGTCGGTGGACTATGAGCTGCTGCGTCCGCTGATCCTGCAGCCCCATTTCGACTATTACGAAGCCAACTTCACCGGCATTGCCCGCGACGATCGCGTCACCTCGGCGGGCTTGGAAGCGCGATACTCCTTCAATGGCAACATTGCGGCCTATGCCGGTTACAATTACCAGCACCGCGCCACCAGTGCAGTGGGGCGCGACTATAGCGACAATCTTTTCACCGCCGGCCTGCGCGGCCAGCTCTGATTCAGTGCAAGGCGCCGTGGGAATCGCGCGCCATCGCCATGGCGGCGGTGACATTGGTGGTGGCATAGCGCCATCCCAGCCGCTTGGGTTCCAACGCCATGCGATAGGCCCATTCCAGACCCGCCGCCTGCATCGCCGCCGGCGCGCGCGATCTGAGGCCCGACAAGAAGTCGAACAATCCGCCGCAGGTGCGTACCCATGTCAGGCTGGGGATCAGCTGCTTGAAGCGATGCGCCAAAATAAGCTGTTCCGGATTGCCCACACCGATCCACAAAATATCCGGCCGGGTGGCAGCGATTTCTCCGGCGACGTCCTCGATCTTGCCGCGGTCGAAATAGCCGTCGCGCGCGCCCGCCAGTTGCAGATAGGGATAGAGCGTACGAATACGGCCGATCGCCAATTCGTTCATCCGCCGGGTTGCGCCCAGGACATAAAAACGCATGCCATGCCGCGAGGCGGCTTTGGCGGCGGCATGAAACCAATCGGTGGTGGCGACACGTTCCGGCAAAGGGCTGCCGGTCGCCAGCCGGGAAGCGAACACCACCGACATGCCATCGGCGGCGATATGATCGGTGGAAAGCACGGCCCGGCGGAAAGCCGTATCTTCGGTGAATAGCGAAACCACTTGACCATTGACGGTGGTGACCACTTTGGGCGGCACGTTCTGCGAACGCTTGCGCTGCCAATCGGCGATCATCAGCTTGCACCATTGTCCGGAGGTCAAGCGATCGACCGGCACGCCGCCGATCCATACTTTGCTGTCCAATTGTGCCATGTCTATCTCCTTTCGGTGAGCCGTAACTGAAGCAGATTGCGATAGTCCTGCGCGGCGCCGGGACATTCCGGCGTGGCGGGGCCGCCCACCTCGCGGTGGCGCTGGCACAGCCAGGCTTCGATGCGCAACAGATCGGAGCGCCCCGAGACGTCAAAGGGATTGGCGGGCACCGCCGCCGCATTATGGACCGGCGCGGATGGCGGCAAGCCGCCAACCTCGGCAGGGTCGTCAATGATGCGGATCGTTCCTTGTGCGGCTTGCGACACGATGCGCGCATCCACGGCGTCGCGTGCCGCCGGCCGCGCGCCCGCATCGCGCAGCACGGCCGCGCCCACATTGCCGGCGGCCGCATATTTATCCGAAATGCCGACTGGCGGCCTTTCGGCAAGCGGAAAATCGCCAGGATTGGCGAGCGCCCCCTGAGCCATCCGGTTCTGCGACACATAGAGGCTGGCATCCGGCAGCTTGGCCGCCATGGTTTCGGGAATCAGCACCGCCGTCACTTTGCCGGCGGTATCGCTGCCCGGTTGCACGACATTGCCCACCAGGCTGACCCGCAAAGGGGTTGCGCCCGCCGCGTCATAGAAATGGATGGCATTGCGGCCCGGATCGACGATCAGATTGTAGCCCACAAAAACCGAGCCGCCGCGCGCGATCACCGGATTGCGATACATATTGGCGGCAAACAGATTGCCGGTGACAGCGACCGCCTGATTGTCGTTATTGATCAGCATGCCCATGGAATGGCGGCCTTTGGGATGGCCGGCATTGCTGAGGCTTTCCGCCACGATGCTGTTGCGGAAGGTGACGTTGCTGGCTCCACCCCCGACACTGGCGCCCTCGTCCAGCGCCCAACTCAGGCTTACATTCTCCACGCGAATGTCGCGAACCGGACGCTTGCCGCCGCCAATGGTGACGCCGTCGCGATTGTCGTTGCTTTCCGGCGTGGCGCCGGGGCCCGGCCGCACCGCGATATGCTGCACCACGACGTCGTTGGCGCGGATGCGAAGACTGGCGCCCGTCAAAGTCACGGGCGCAGGCGCGCTTTGACCGGCAATAGTGGTGTTGGGAATGGCGATCTTGAGATCGGAAGCCAGTTGAATCACCCCGCCCACGTCAAAGACGATCACCTTGGGTCCCGCCTGTTGAACGGCCCCGCGCAGCGAACCCGGGCCCGCATCGGCCAGGCTACTGACGCGTACGATCTGCGCGCCGGCGACCGCACCGCCATGGGTTGCCGTTCCGGCCATGACCGGCGCCGCCAAGGCCGCCAGAAACAAGACGCTAGCCACGGGCCTTTTCCTTTTTCAATTCCTCAAGCCTGGCAAAGACCGCAGGATCGTTGGTGCTGGCATAGGTCGGTCCGCCTTGCAGGCAATAGGGGACACGCAAGCCCAGCCAGCGCAGCAGGCGCGCGGGGCGG
>DATEEB010000142.1:0-2235 GCA_035281345.1 Rhizomicrobium sp.
TGATCTTCCCGTGAAGAAGGGGTTATTGGAGGGGCGCGTTTGCCACGGGTAGCCCCGCCTGTAAAGGTCTTTTGAAGCCCCTGATGCATAACGCCAATCCCGCCCCGCTTACCGCCCGCCGCGCCGGCCCCCTCAAGGGCCAGGCCCAAATCCCGGGCGACAAATCCATTTCCCAGCGCGCCCTGATCCTGGGGGCTCTGGCGGAGGGAGAAACCCGCATTTCGGGCCTTTTGGAATCCGGCGACGTCCATTCCACGGCTGGGGCTTTGCGAGGCTTCGGTGCGGAACTCATCGCCGAGGGGCCGGGACGTTGGCGGGTTAAGGGCTTGGGCGTGGGCAATTGGCAAAGTCCCAAATCGGAACTGGACTTCGGCAATTCCGGCACCGGCTCGCGCCTGGTGATGGGGGCGATGGCGACCACGCCGATCACGGCGGTGTTCACCGGCGATGCCAGCTTGCGCGCGCGTCCCATGGCGCGGGTGGTGGCGCCGCTGGAATCCTTTGGCGTGCGCTATGAAGGGCAGGGCCCCAAGGCGCTGATGCCGCTGACCTTGCACGGCGCCAAACATGCCAAGGGTGCGACGGTGCATGTCGCCACCGCTTCGGCCCAGGTGAAATCGGCGCTGTTGCTGGCGGCGCTCAATGCCAAAGGCACCAGCCGCATTTCCCAGGATGCCCTGACCCGCGACCACAGCGAAAAGATGCTGGCGGCGTTCGGCGCCAAGATCACTGTGTCTCCACGCGCGGAAGGCGGCGAAGTGATCACCGTGGAAGGCCCCGCCCAATTGACCGGCTGCAGCGTGGAAGTGCCGCGCGATCCGTCCAGTGCGGCCTTCCCGTTGGTGTCGGCCTTGATCGTGCCGGGCTCGCAAATCGAACTGCCCGCCATTCTGCTCAATCCCCGCCGCACCGGCCTGATCCAGACTTTGCTGGAGATGGGCGCCGATATCGAAATCCGCAACAAACGCGTCAGTGGCGGCGAGGAAATCGGCGATCTGGTGGTGCGTCATTCGCACATGAAGGGCGTCGAAGTGCCGGCGGAGCGCGCGCCGTCGATGATTGACGAATATCCCATTCTTGCGGTCGCCGCCGCTTTTGCGACCGGCAAGACGGCGATGCGCGGTTTGGAAGAATTGCGCGTCAAGGAAAGCGACCGGCTGGAAGCGGTGGCGCGCGGCCTGAAGCTCAATGGCGTGAAGTATGAGATCCAAGGCGACGATCTGATCGTGCAAGGCGGCGCGGTACCCGGCGGTGGAATGGTTTCCACCCATATGGACCATCGCATCGCCATGGCGTTCCTCACCATGGGCCTGGCCAGCGAGAAGCCGGTGACGGTGGACGACGTCACCATGATCGCCACCTCATTCCCGGAATACCGGGACTTGATGCGTAACCTGGGCGCGGTGTTTGAATAGTGCCAAGCTATCGCAAACGTCCACGCCGAAATCTTCCCCCTCCCCTTGCGGGAGGGGGCGAACAATCGCGTCAAGCGATTGTTCGGGGGAGGGGAACCCTCCGTGCTCGCCAGCTTCGCGCCAACGCATCCGAGGCCGAACAAAAGCTCTGGCGTTTGTTGAGGCAGAAACAACTCAATGGATTGCGCTTTCGTCGTCAGTTTCCATTGGGGCCATTCTTTGCCGATTTTGTCTGCCTGCCGGCTCGGCTGGTGGTCGAAGTAGACGGCAGCCAGCATGGTGATGTATCGCAGGCGGCTCACGATCTGCGGCGCACCGCCTGGCTTAGTCGCAATAATTTTCGCGTGATACGATTTTGGGCAAGCGAAGTGATGACCAACACCGATGCTGTGATGGACGGAATTGAAGCTGCGTTGCGCGAACCCCTCCCCCAAAGGATCACGCGCGAAGCGCGTGATCCTTTGCCCCCTCCCGCAAGGGGAGGGGGGCTATGAGCGCCATCGTCATCGCCGTCGACGGCACCGCAGCCAGCGGCAAGGGCACCCTGGCCAAGAAGCTGGCGCAGCATTTCGGTTTCGCCCATCTCGATTCCGGGGCGCTGTACCGGTTGACCGCGCTGGCGGTATTGGAAGCCAAAGGCGATCCCAAGAACGAGGCCGATGCCCTGAAAGGCGCCCAGACGATTGACTTCAACCGCGCCGGCGATCCCGCCATCCGCACCGACATTGTCGGCAAGGCCGCCTCCCATGTCGCCGCCATCCCGGCGGTGCGCCAGGCGCTTTTGGACTTTCAGCAAAACTTCCTCGCCCGGCCCCCTGGC
>DATEEB010000143.1:0-5642 GCA_035281345.1 Rhizomicrobium sp.
AGCACGGTGCGCGACTTGTAGAGCGCCTTGGCGATCTCGCTAGATTGCGGGTCCGGCCGCGGGGACTTGTCTTCTTCCTTTTCGTCATTTTCTTCGTCGGCGCGGCGCAAGGGCATGTCTCCGGATTCGAGGGGATTCGCTCATTCTAGCGATGATATAGGGTGGGGCAACCCGCTTACAAAATGTGAATAACCGCCCGCAAGGTGGGGCCAATTTCGGCATTTAGGACCAAATCGGCATAACCGTCCTGCGGGGTTTGGTCCCGGTTGAGGATCGCCAGCTCTGCCCCGTTGCGTTTTGCCAGGAGCGGGAAGCCCGCCGCCGGATACACCGCAAGGGACGATCCCAGCACCAGCATCAGGTCGCAGGCCAGGGTCGCGGCCTGGGCGCGGGCCATCTCTTTTTCCGGCATCGGCTGGCCGAAGGAAATGGTCGCCGTCTTCACGATGCCGCCGCATTCCGAACAATCGGGGGCATCGCCATGCTTGTCGAAATGAGCGCGGATATCGGCGATCTCCATCCGCCGGTCACAGTCCAGACATTTGGCATAGCGGGTGTTGCCGTGCAGCTCGATCACTTTTTCGCCGGGTACGCCAGCGGCCTGATGCAGGGCGTCGATATTCTGGGTGATCACATGGCTGACCTTGCCCATCGCCACCAGTTCGGCCACCGCACAATGACCGTCATTGGGCACGATCTGGTTCCAGGTTTCTTCCATTTCAAAACGCCGCTGCCAAGAGACGCGCCGCGCCCCGGGATCGGAAACATAATCCTGGAATTCCACCGGCATCATCTTGGTCCAGATGCCGCCTGGCGAGCGGAAATCCGGAATGCCGGATTCAGTAGACATGCCGGCGCCGGTAAAGATCACGGCTCGGCGTGACGCACGCAGCAGATTGGCGAGTGCGGCAACCTTTTCCGTCACTGGGCCTTGGGCATATGGGGTTTGACGGCCCCGCAATCGCTTTTCACAAAGTCGCCGGTAAAGCGAGTGGTCATGGCGTGCGCACGCCCTTCCATGCGGCCCTTGAAACTGTACGTGCCTTCATAGTGATCGGTGCCGCGCCAGCTCATTTGCGAACGGCCCACGCCTTCCATCCGGCCATGACAGGTGGTTTCCGCTGTCACGGAAGTCGCCGATTGATTGAGTATTTTGGTGGTGCAGTTTTCCGCGTGATTGTTCAGCGCCGGCGGTCTGTCGGCATTGACCTGCTCCTGGGTCATGCAGATCTCGGTCACAATGGGGGCACCGCCCATGCCCGGCATCTGCATGCCGCGTGCCTTCATCATCGCCATGGCTTCGGGCGGCATCTGAGGCATTTGCGGCATGTTCGGCATTTCCATGCTCGAGGTGATCTTCCACAAGCCCGGCCGGCCATGCCCGCTCCACGCGGCGGCGGGCGCAATTACAACGGCGCAGGCGATAAGACCGGAAAGCGTTTTACGGTTCATGTCATCCCCCATACTAGAATGCTTGAATCTGACAGCGTCACGATTTCTGTCAATCGCGGTCAATTGACCGGGGGGACGAAGACGCGCACACCCCGGCAATCCTGGCCCACCCAATCGGCCTTGAAACTGCTGCTCATGCGGGTCGCCTCGCCCCGAAAACGCCCCTTGAAATCGTAACTGCCTTCGAAATGCTGGTTGGTCGTCCAGGCAATGGAGGTCCGCCCCACCCCTTCTAGCGGTCCATGGCAAATGCTTTCCACCTGCATGCGCGAACCCTTGGCGCCGACCGTGCGGTTGACGCAATCCATATCCCGGCTGTTGAGATGCACGGGCTGACGGCCCGCCGCTTCTTCCGCGGTCATACAGATATGATGGGTAAAGGGCTGGCCGCTGACCGGCGGCTTGAGCTGCTGCTGCCGCGCCAAAGTCACCAAGGCCGGCGGCACATAGGGCATGCCGAATTGATAGACGGTGGTGACGCTCCACAGACCGGCCTTGCCGGCCGCCCAAGCACCGGGCGCATAGAACAGCAAGCCGGCAAAAGAAACGGCAAAAAGACGGCGCATCTGTGCCTCCCGAAAGCGCGGCGAATTTGGCACGGGCTGCCAGGCTTGAAAAGCGCCCCGTGCCGTCTTTGGTGCTGGCGCAGCCTATCTCTTAGCGGCGCGCGCCACGCCTTCCTGGATCATTTTCTTGGCCTCCGCGGCATCGCCCCACCGGATGATCTTGACCCATTTGCCAGGTTCCAGATCCTTATAGTGGGCGAAGAAATGCTCGATCTGTTTGACGGTGATCTCCGGCAAATCGCTATAGTTGGTGACCGCATCGAACCTTTGGGAGATGTGGGACGACGGCACCGCCACGACCTTTTCGTCCATCCCGGCATTGTCTTCCATCAGGAGCACGCCCACGGGGCGCACGCTCATCACCGCGCCGGGCGCGATGGCGCGGGTGTTGGCGATCAGCACATCCACCGGATCGCCGTCGCCGGACAAAGTGTGCGGGATGAAACCGTAGTTCCCCGGATAGCGCATCGCCGTATAAAGGAAGCGGTCCACCACCAGCGCGCCCGAGGCCTTGTCGAGCTCATACTTGATGGGCTCGCCGCCGATCGGAACTTCGATAATGACATTGACGTCGTTGGGGGCATTTTTCCCGACCGGGATTTGATCGACGCGCATGGGCAAAATCCTTGCTGACTTGGCCGGGTGGTAATTTTATTGCCGCGGCAGGTCAATCGCGCTACCCAAATCCGGACGAAAAGCCGCAAGGCGCTTCAAACGGCGCGCTTTGGCCTTATTTGCTTAAGCGTATTTTCCCGTCTCTTGCCGGAGTTTTCATGCAGACCAAGGCCTATGCCGCCCAGTCGCCCACCGCGCCCTTTGGCCCTTATTCTATCCAGCGGCGCGAACCCGGCCCCAAAGATGTCGCCATCGAAATCTTGTTCTGCGGGGTCTGTCACAGCGACTTTCATACCGCCCGCGGCGAATGGAAGGGCACCCAATATCCCTGCGTGCCGGGGCACGAGATCATCGGCAGGGTGACCGCCGTCGGCAACGAAGTCAGCCGCTTCAAAAAGGACCAGATCGTTGGCGTCGGATGCATGGTGGACAGTTGCCGCACCTGCGCGCAGTGCCACGAAGGCTTGGAACAATATTGTGACGGGCCGGTCAGCTTCACCGGCACCTATAACGGACCGGTGGGCGGTGGGCCCAATACTTATGGCGGCTACAGTGCCGCCATCACGGTGGATCAGCATTTTGTGCTGAGAATCACGCATGCGCAGAAAGACCTGGCGGCGGCCGCGCCGCTGCTTTGCGCCGGCATCACCACCTGGTCCCCGCTCAAACATTGGGGCGCGGGCCCCGGCAAGAAGGTCGGCATTGTGGGCATCGGCGGCTTGGGCCATATGGGCATCAAGCTGAGCCATGCCCTTGGCGCGCAGACAGTGGCCTTCACCACCTCGCCCGGCAAGATCGCGGACGCCAAGGCGCTGGGGGCCGATGCGGTTGTGGTGTCCAAAGACGACGCCCAGATGAAAAAGCATCTGGGCAGCTTCGACATGATCCTCGACACCGTGGCGGCGTCGCACAATCTGGACGCCTTCACCACGCTCTTGAAACGCGATGGCACGCTGGTGCTGGTGGGCGGGCCGCCCACACCGCATCCCTCCCCCTCGGTGCATCCCCTGGCATTCAAGCGCCGCGCCATCGCCGGTTCGCTGATCGGCAGCATTCCCGAAACCCAGGAGATGCTGGACTTCTGCGCCCAGCACGGCATCACCTCGGATATCGAGACGATCAAGATGCAGGATATCGAAGCAGCCTATGCGCGGATGCTCAAAAGCGATGTAAAATACCGCTTTGTCATCGACATGGCGTCGCTCAAGAACAGCTAGGCGGTCTTGGTCATGATACAGTTGTACTACCGGTTTGACACTGACGCCGCCCCAAACGGGAACCCAATAGAGAAGCCCAACAAAAGGAGAGAGACATGACACTTACCCGCCGTCAATTCGGTGAGGCCGCGAGTATCGCCGCCGCCGTCTCTGTCACCATGATCGGCCAGACCGCCATGGCGCAACCGCCTGCCGCCAAATCGGCGTCCTATGCCATCAAACCCTTGCCTTTCGATCCGAAAAGAATCAGGGGATTGTCGGAAAAAATCATCGTCAGCCATCACGACAACAACTACGCGGGCGCCGTGAGGCGCTTGAACGCGATTGCGGCCCAACTGGCCGATACCGACTTTGCAAAGGCGCCGGTGTTCACAGTCAACGGGCTCAAACGCGAGGAGTTGATCGCGATGAACTCGATGATCCTGCACGAACTCTATTTCGATAGTCTGGGCGCCGGCGGCAATCCCGCAGGCGCGCTGGCGGATGCCATCGCCCGTGATTTTGGGAGCCTAGACCGCTGGCGCGCGGAGTTCGCCGCCATGGGCCGGGCGGAAGGCGGCGGCTCCGGCTGGGTGCTGCTGACCTATTCGCCGCACGACAAGCGTCTGCTGAATCAATGGGCGGCCGATCACACCCACTCTGTCGCCGGCGGCCGCCCAATCCTGGCGTTGGATATGTACGAGCATGCGTACCACATGGACTACGGCGCAAGCGCCGCAGCCTATGTCGACGCCTTCATGGCCGCGATACGTTGGGACAACGTGGCGGGTTTGTTCCATCGCTACAGCAGAGAATCCTGACGAATCAGGAAGCCGCCTAGCTGTTGTTGCCGGTCTTGGTCTGCTGCTGGGTTTGGGATTGTTGCTGGGCTGCCGAAGGCGCCTGATGGCGGCGGATCTTTTTCCTGGGAAAGACTTTGCGTTCGAGCACGGCGATCTTGCGCTTCAGGCGATTGACTTCATCGGCATTGGCGTCGGTCTTCTGATGGGCCAATTGCGCGGCGGTCATGGCATTGTTGCCGATCGTCACCGCATTGTTGCCCACGCCATAGGCTTCCTCGGCGCGTGTCTGCGCCAGACCCGCATGGCGATCCGCCGCATCGGCGGCGCTATGCGCATTGCGCACCGACTCGCGCGTAGCGCAACCGCCCACCATCACACCGACGGCGATCATGATCGCCGTCACTTTACCCACCGTCGATTTCATCTATCTCTCCCGTTTTTGCCCGCTCGCTTTTGAAAGGGCTTGAGGAGGCGATGAACCGCCGTGTCGGTGGCTTTAATGTGGCGCGGTTGCGTCAAAGCTGCGCCACAAACAGGCGACGGAAAGGCGGCGCGGGTTTTGAAGGAACTTGTGGAACTTGGTGCGCATGGCTTACCGTTGTGCGGCTGCATGGCGCCGTCCGGCAACAAATGCGTGTATGCGTGTCGGGGAAACGACCAGCCGAACGTCTTACAAAAGCATCCGCCTATCGAAAGGAACCATCGTGCCTAACACCGCCGCCACAAATACGGTCCGTTTCCACCGCGTGCTGACCGCCAAGCCTGAGAAGATCTATCGGGCATTCCTGGAAGCCGATGCCATGGCCAAATGGCTGCCGCCCTACGGTTTCACCTGCACGGTCGAGCATCTGGACGCCAGGGTGGGCGGCACCTTCCGCATGTCGTTCAAAAACTTCACCACCGGAAATTCGCATTCCTTCGGCGGGGAATATCTCGAACTCGTTCCCCACACGCTGATCCGTTACACCGACCGCTTCGACGATCCGGGCCTGCCCGGCGCCATGCTTGTG
>DATEEB010000144.1:0-4337 GCA_035281345.1 Rhizomicrobium sp.
GCGAGATCAGGAAGCGTTCGCCTTGTCGATATACTTAACGGCGTCGCCCACCGTCACGATGGATTCGGCCGCATCGTCGGGAATTTCGATGCCGAATTCTTCTTCAAACGCCATCACCAGCTCGACGGTATCGAGGCTGTCAGCGCCCAGATCTTCGATGAAAGACGCGGTATCCGTGACCTTCTCAGCATCGACATTGAGATGTTCGACGACGATCTTCTTCACGCGCTCGGCAGTATCGCTCATGGACTTGTAAGCCTCTCCTAGATTTTCAAACCGGCTTTTGGAACAACGCCGGGGCCACACAATTGGGTGCTTCGTGAGGTGGCCGGTTAGGTATCATAAACCTTTCCGGACCGCCAATGTAATGCTTAAGCCATTGTTTTTACAACTATATCATCGCCATGCCACCATTGACATGAATCGTTTCGCCGGTCACATAGGCCGCTTCCTCGGATGCAAGATAGACAATAGCGGCGGCAATTTCGCTGGGTTTGCCCATGCGTCCGGCGGGAATTCGCTGGCTGATCATCTCTTTTTGCTGGTCGGTAAGGACCTCGGTCATCGCCGTCTGGGTGAAGCCCGGCGCCACGGCGTTGACCGTGATGTTGCGGGAGGCAACCTCGGCGGCCAGGCTCTTGGTCATGCCAATCAGCCCTGCCTTGGCGGCGGCATAATTGCCCTGCCCCGCATTGCCGGTCGCGCCCACCACGCTGGAAATCTGGATGATGCGGCCCCAGCGTTTTTTCATCATGCCCCGCAGCACGCCGCGCGATAGGCGGAAGGCGGCGGTGAGATTGACCGCAATCACCTGATCCCATTCCTCATCCTTCATGCGCAGGAAGAGATTGTCTTTGGTGATGCCGGCATTGTTGACCAGGATATCGATGCCTGCCCCTGCGGCATCTTCCGCCGCCTTGGGCAATGCTTCGACCGAGGCGATGTCGGACAGATTGGCCTGAGCGATGAAGGCGTTGCCGCCCAGTTCGGCCTTGAGCGCTTCCAACGCCTCGGCGCGGGTGCCGGAGAGCACGACTTTGGCGCCTTGGCTATGCAACGCCTTGGCGATCGCGCCGCCGATGCCGCCCGAGGCGCCGGTTACAAGTGCCGTCTTACCCGTGAGGTCAAACATCAGAGCACCTTTCCAAAGGCTTCCAGGTCGTCTGGCGTATCCAACGTGATGTTCGCCAAATCTTTGTCTATCCGCTTGACCATGCCGGTGAGAACCTTATTGCCGCCGAACTCCACCGTCGTATCCACAGTCAAGCTGCGCAGCGCAAGGATACTTTCGCGCCAGCGCACCCGGCCCGTCACCTGTTCCACCAGAAGCTGGCGGACATGGTCGGGATCGCATGCTTGCTTGGCGGTGACATTGGCCAGCACCGGCACGGACAAGGGCCGGATGGTAACGCCAGCCAGCGCCTCGGCCATGCGGTCGGCGGCGGGCTGCATCAAGGGACAATGGAATGGCGCCGACACCGACAGCGGCATGGCGCGCTTGATGCCTTTGGCTTTGGCGATTTCGCCGGCGCGCGCCAAAGCATCGAGGGTGCCGGAGATCACCACTTGGCCCGGCGCATTGTCGTTCGCGATAACGCAGACCCCGCCGGATGCGGCCGCTTCCTTTGCGACCTCCTCGGCCTGCTGGATCTCCGCGCCGATCAGCGCGGTCATGCCGCCTTCGCCCACCGGCACCGCCGACTGCATCGCCTGACCGCGCGCCTTGAGCAGACGCGCCGTGTCAGCGAGGCTGAAAGCGCCCGCGGCGCACAGCGCGGAATATTCGCCCAGACTGTGACCGGCGGCCAGACAGGCATGCTTGGCGACATCCAGGCCCATCTCTTTTTCCAGCACCCGCACCGCCGCGATACCGGCGGCCATGATGGCGGGCTGGGCATTTTCCGTCAGGACCAGATCGTCTTCCGGGCCTTCCCACATCAGTTTCGACAATTTCTGGGAAAGCGCGTCGTCCACTTCCTGGAACACCTCGCGGGCGGACGCAAAGGCATCGGCAAGCGCCTTGGCCATGCCGACTTTCTGGCTGCCCTGACCGGGAAAAAGAAAGGCGCGTGTCATTGTGGAGCGAGACAAATCAAGAGGTCCCGGCGAAGTCAAGAATATAGCGGCGCGAGGATCATTCCGCCTTACGCTGGATGCTGCTGGACAGAAGCCGCATGGAGATCGCCGCCGCTAGCGCCACGCCCACGCACATCCAAAGCCCCGCCTGATAGCTGCCGGTCGTCTGCAGCAGCCAGCCCATCAGGCCCGGCCCGATAAAGCCGCTGAGATTGCCCAAGCAATTGATCAGCGCAAAGGCACCCGCCGCCGCGGTGCCGCCCAAAAACAATGGCGGCACGGTCCAGAAAGTGGAGAGACCTGCATAAACCCCGCCCGAGGCAAGACAGAATCCCGCCACCACGATCGCGGTATTGCCCTCGCCCAGCGCCGCGATGGCAAAACCTGCCGCCGCCGTCAGCGCCGCGATGCAGAAATGCAAGACCCGTTTGCCGGTGCGGTCGCTGCTAACGCCGATGGCCCACAATATTCCCAGCGATAACACATACGGAATCATCACGATCCAGCTGGTCTGCATATTGGTGTAGCCCATCGCCTTGACCATCTGCGGCATCCAAAAGCCCAGCGCATAGATCCCGAACACGATGCAGAAATCCGGAACGATCAGCGCCCAGACGCGCCAGTCCCTCAACATGGGACCAAAGCCATGCACATCGCCCTTGGGATCCTGATCCAGGCGCGCCAGCACGATCTGTTTCTCGCGTGCGCTGAGGAATTTCGCTTTGGCCGGATTGTCGGGCAGGCACCATAGCGCGACAAAGCCCAGCGCCAAGGTGGGAATGCCTTCCAGAATGTACATCCACTGCCAGCCCTTGAGGCCATAGCCCTCGATTTCCAGCAGCAAGCCCGAGAGCGGCGCACCCACTATGTTGGACAAGGGAATGCCGGCACAAAACAGCGCCAGGATGCGGGCGCGCGTCGCGGCCGGAAACCAATAGGTGAAATAGAGCAGGATGCCGGGATAGAAGCCCGCTTCCGCCAGGCCCAGCAGGAAGCGCAGGATAAAGAAGCTGACCGGACCCTGCACAAAGGCGAAGGCCATGGAGATAATCGCCCAGGTGACGATGATGCGCGACAGCCATAGCCGCGCGCCCACCTTCTCCATGATCAGGTTGGCAGGCACCTCGAACACAAGATAGCCCAGGAAGAAGATGCCGGTGCCCCAGCCGAAGACCTGGGCCGAAAAGCCCATATCCTGGTTCATGGTGAGCGCGGCGAAGCTCACATTCACGCGGTTGAGGTAGGCGGCGATGTACATCGCCAGGATCAGCGGCACCAGCCGAAAGGCGGCGCGGCGCAGGATGGCGTCCGCCTCGATAGTGTTGTTTTGCATTGTCCCCCAACCCTTTTGCGCCAGCCTCAGCCAGCTTGCCCGCGATTACAAGCGGGGTTATGTGCTATGGGATACAATTATCCTGTTGATTTTAAAAGAACTTACGTTTGCCTCGCCCCGGCCTTGCCGCCGCATCGGCTTTTCTTTATAGACCCGCCCCTCAACGGCTGCGGTCGGCCGGGGCTCTCCCCTCTTCCATTGAAGATGTGAGGGTTTGCGCATGGTGCGCGTCCCGGACGAGCCAAGGCGAAGGCAGGACCCCTCCTGGCTTCGTTCCGCGGACCGAAACGAAAGGGACTGACAAGATGGCTCTCTACGAGCATCTTCTGATCGCGCGCCAGGACATCAGCGCGCAACAGGTGGACGCACTGGCCACCCACCTCAAGACCATCGTCGAAGGCGAAGGCGGCAAGATCGAAAAGCAGGAATATTGGGGCCTGCGCGGTCTGGCGTACCGCATCAAGAAGAACCGCAAGGGCCATTACGTCCTTTTGAACATCAACGCGCCGGCCAATGCGGTGATCGAGCTGGAACGCCAGCTCAAGATCAACGAAGACGTGCTGCGCTACATCACCGTCAAGGTGGACCAGTTCGATGTCTCGTCGAGCAAGGCCCGCCGTGACGACAAGCCCGAAGGCGCCAAGGCCGACGCCGAAGTCGAGGAGATCCTGGTATGAGCTATGGTGGCAACCGTGACGGCGGCCGCGACGGCGGACGTGGTGGTGATCGTGATGGCGGACGTGGCGGTGACCGCGAAGGCGGCCGTGGCGGACGCGAGGACGGCGCCCGCCGTCCCTTCTTCCGCCGCAAGAAGACCTGTCCTTTCTCGGGCGATAGCGCGCCCAAGATCGATTATAAGGACGTCAAGCTGCTGCAGCGCTTCATTTCCGAGCGCGGCAAGATCGTGCCGGCCCGCATCACCGCGGTC
>DATEEB010000145.1:0-9754 GCA_035281345.1 Rhizomicrobium sp.
GAACTGCGCCGGTGGACGCTGCGAGCCTACGCCGATGCCGGGCGACGGCAAGGAAGCCTATGACGCCATCGCCGGTCAGGCGAGCGCCCATCAGGCCGCCGCGCGCGGCGCCGCCGCGACGGAAGCCAAGACCAACTAATCCCAATTTCGTTGTTTCGTTCCGCCGGCGGCGCGCGAAGCCGCCATGGCTTCTTCTCTCATTTCATCACGCGGACATTGGTGATCTGCTGGGCGATCTGCTTGAAAGTGGCCGAGACAGTGGTGGTCGAGGACAGCTCGAAATATTTGGAGGGATCGCTGGCGCAATATTTCAGCGGCGCGGAGTCCCCGCCGGCGATTTCCAGGAAGATCGAATAGATAACCACGCCATCGGCCTTGGCGGCGTCGCAGGTGGCCTTCTCATAGTCGTCAATATGATCGGCTGCCGTGCTGCCGATGCTATCATCCCACCAGCGGTCCTTGGTGTTCAAACCGTCGGAGAAAATGATCATGTAGCGGGTGGTGTTGGCCGGCACCGCGGGCGTCGAATAGGGCGCGCCGGGCGTCAGCATCTGCCAGCCATGTGCCGCCCCGATCGCCTGGTTGGTCTTACCGTTGGGCACCATGGCGTTGACCTGGGTTTTCAGCGCGCTCCAGTTATAACCCAGCGTGGTGACAGAGGAGCCCGGGCAGGCCTTGCTGGAATTTTCCGCGGGAAACTGGCTGTCCGGCGTGCCGCTGGAAGGCTGGACGTTGGAGGTGTCATAGTTCATGGCCGCCGCGGTACGCAGCCCCGTGGTGGTCATGGTCTGGATGCCGCTGCGCTGGCGGTCCATCACACAGCCGCTCCAGGTCGAATGACTGTTGGGCACCCAGGTATGGACCCATTTCTTGGTGTTGCAGGTCTTGGAACTGCCGCTGCCGCTGCAGCTGCAGTTGCTGGAGGAAAAGCCAAAGTTGGTGGTAGAGTCCTTACATGTGGCGGAGCTGCCCTTGGCCACCTGAACCGTGCCGGTTCCGGCGGTGCTGGTATAGCAGCCATTGTAATAGCGGTGGCGGTGATCGCTGTCATAGGTGCCCGGATCGAGGCCAGGGCAGATCAAGCCCTTGGTCGCGCCGCTGCTGGCAATGTAGTTGATCTTCGATGTGCCGGTGTTGGCGCCGCTGCTCCTGCATTCGAAACCGAACGGACTCCTGGTTTTGTTGGCGGAATTGTAGAAGGGGCAACTGTCACCGGGCCCCCAGGCTTCGAAGGAGATCGTGGCCGGCGTGCCGAAGCGGGGGTTGGGAATCGCATAAGCGGCGGTGATGCCGGGCGCCTTGGGCGGTGCATCCCACTCGCCCCAGTCGATGTCGGCCGTTCCCACCGCGCTCATATCGAGAGAATGGGAGAAGGGCACGACGCCGACCTGCACATCGCCCGGGTTGGTGGAGGCTTTTTCCAGGATGTCCAAAAGCTGGTCGGTGCCTGTGACGCCATTTTTCAAGGCGTCTATTTTGGTGCCGCCGGCGTCGCTGTCATTCATCGAGCCGGAATTGTCCAGCACCAGCACCACCCACAATTTCGTTTGGCCCCACACCACATTGGACGAAGTGCTGAGCGGCAGGCTGGTGATGCCCGCAATTTTCATCAGCACGGTCGGCATGGTGTTGGTGGCGGTGATCTGCACGGAGCCGTTGGCGTCATAGCCCGAGGCCGGAATGCTGATAACCGGCGCGCCGAATTCCGCCTTGTCCACAGTGTAGTTGGCGTCGAAGTATTTCTGCGCCAAGGCTTGGGCCTTGGCCTGATCCAATCCCGAAGTGGAGCCCACGGCGAGCGCCGCGGCGTCCAGCGCTTCGCCCATCTGCTGGCGCACGAGCATGGCGCGGGTAAAGTCCAACCCGGCGGCGGCGCCGATCATCAACGGCATCAGCATCACCGCAAACATCATGGCGACATTGCCGTGCTTTGACCGCAGAAAATCTCGCGCCATGGCGACAAACAGCTTCATCTTTGTACCCATGGTCAGCCCATTCCTTTAGGGCGCCATTTTCCGACAAAACAGATGAATATGCTGTTGCTTTCCGGCAAGCCGGTAACGCAACCCTTAAGGAAAAAATTCGAACCGTTAACGCCTGTGAACAAGAGGTTGAAACGGCTGGTGGAGCCAAGGAAGTGTAATGACAGGCTTAACTTCCCGTTCAGCACACCACGCTCTTTGACTTCGTTTTTACCTCGCCCGGGCTAACATTTGCAGGCAAAGGGGCGTTATGGCCGTGACGATCGCAACGCATTTCAAGGATCTTTTTACCCGCAGACGGGCGGACGCCAGCAAAGGTTCGGTTGCCGTGGAGTTCGCCATGGTGGCGCCTGTTTTTCTTTTGATGATGATGGGCACCATTGAAGTGGGCGTCATGTTCTTCGCGCAATCGGCGCTGCAGAACGCGGTGAGCAACACCGCGCGCTTGGTGCGCACCGGCCAATCCGCCTGCTTCACCAAGGATAGCGGCGGCGCCTGCCAAACCATGACTGCCGACGAATTTCGCGCCAAGATCTGCGATGAAGTTTCCGCCTTGCTGAAAAGCTGCGCCAAGGACTCTTCAGGCAACAGCGATCTGCAGTTCGATGTAAAGACCTATACGGGCGGGTTCGGCGGCATGAGCAATTCCTCTCCGCTGGATTCCGCGGGCAACCTGCCCAACATGACCGCGTTCAATACCGGCAATGCCTGCGAGGTGGTGCTGGTGCGCGCATTCTATCGCTGGCCGGTTTTCACGCCGGGTCTGTCCTATCTGATGGCCAATATGGCGGGCAACAACCATTTGCTGTCCAGCGCCGCCGCGTTCCGCAATGAACCCTATACCACGACCACGGGCGGTTGCTGATGGCCAGGTTTTTCATGGGCAAGGACGGACGCGTGACGTGCATTCTCAGCATGTTGAAAAACCGCGGCGCCAACAAGGACGGCACCGCCGCGGTCGAGTTCGCCATGCTGCTGCCGATTTTGATCACGCTGTTCTTCGGCGTGGTCGAAACGTCCCTGGCGCTGTTGTGCCGCGCCAATGTTTCAATGATGGCCAGCACCGCGGCAGACTTGATTTCGCAAGGGAGTACCATCTCCACAACCGACATCGGCAACGTCTATAGCGCGTCGGGCACGATCCTTTATCCCTACTACAATCCGGCGACGTCCGGATCGGCCAAGCCCACGATCCGCCTCACCAGCGTGGTGGATGACGGCAGCGGCGCAGCCACCGGTTCCAAGCTCACCGGTACGGTGGCGTGGACGTGCACGCAGAGCGGTTCGGGAACCCTGTCTCCCGCATCGCGCGCAGTGAACGACACCGTAACATTGCCGCAGCCGCTGATGACGGAGGGGGGTAGCGTCATTATCGCCGAAATCGCTTACGCTTACGCATCGCCGACCACCAAGATGATCACCGCTCCGATCAACATGACCAACAATTTTTACACCAAGCCGAGGCGCGTCTTTCAGATCGCCGCGCCCACCGGCGGATGCCCTTCCTAGGCATAGCCCCAAACAAGCGTGTCATCGCGGCCGGATCAGCCCCTCCTGGGCCACCGACGCCACCAGCACGCCGTCGCGCCGATAGATCGCGCCACGGTTGAAGCCCCGCGCACCCGATGCCGAAGGACTGTCTTGGGCATAAAGCAGCCAGTCGTCCGCGCGGAAGGGGCGATGAAACCACATGGCATGATCCAGGCTGGCGACCTTCACATCGGAGAAAATACTCTTGCCATGCGGCAGCAGCGCGGTGTCCAGCAACGACATGTCGGAGACAAACGCCAGCAAAGCACGATGCGTATCGGCACTGTCGGGCAAGACACCGCGCGCCTTGAGCCAGATGTGATCCACCGCTGGCCGCACGGGGCGATCCCCCAAGCCCCGCCCCAGTACCGAGCGTGTCTCAAAGGGGCGGTCGCGCGCCACCCATTGGCGCATCTGCGTTTTTAAGCCCGGATCGCGCAACAATAGCTGTTGATCGTCCTCCAGACTTTCCGGCTCTGGCACGACGGGCATCTGGGAGCGGTGCTCAAAGCCGCTTTCGTCCCTCTGAAACGAAGCCGCGAGGGTGAAGATTTGCGCGCCATGCTGAACGGCAACCACCCGGCGCGCCGTGAAGCTGCCGCCATCACGCGAGCGGTCCACCTGATAGAGGATGGGGACCTGGGGATCGCCCGGACGCAGAAAATAGCCATGGAAGGAATGGCAAGCACGCTGCGAATCGACTGTGCGGGTGGCCGCGACCAAGGCCTGGGCCAGGACTTGGCCGCCAAAGACTCGTTGAGTCGGCTCGGCCGGCGACAGACCGCGAAAGGCATCGTCCTCGATCTTTTCCAAATCGAGCAGGCGCAGCAACCGAACCAGCGCCGTGTCAGACATTTTTGCACCTCACGAAGACATTATCTATTTGATTTTACTATATAAAATCACAAAATACCGGGCGGAGGCGGGGCTATGGGATCGGCATAATGAAAAACTGTCAGAAAATACGAAGTGCAATATCGGGGCAGTCCGGTTTTTTTGCTGTGGCCACAGGGTCACAGGGGACGGATAAAACCTTGGAAATTGGGGGCTTATCTGCCGCAAAGCAGCATTTGGTGTGGAGACATTTTCGGGGACCATCGTTATAAGCGCTACATTGGTTATGACGAGATAGGTGGGGGGGTCCCTGCCTCTCGGTATTTTTAGCGAGGGTAGAAAAATGAAACTTCGTTTGCTCGCCATGGCGACCGTGGCCGCTGCGGCTCTTAGTACGCCGGCTTTGGCCGCCGAGGGATGGTATTTGGGTCTTGGCGGCGGTTGGGACAATCAGCCGGGGATCCGTGGGACGTCCGTTCCGCAGCCCACTCTCTTCAACCTGAAGACCAATTCCGCGGACAGCGCTATCGGCGCTGTTGCAGTGGGTTATGGCTGGGCCAACGGCCTGCGCCTGGAAAATGAGTTTGCCTTCACCCAACACGACATCTCGGTCGCTGGTACACCTGGCGCCACCGGCGGCAATCAGATCATCTCCAGCATGTTCAACCTGGCGTACGACATTCCGCTGGACGACGTTTGGAAGGTCTCCTTGGGTGCCGGTCTTGGCATCGGCAGCGCCGCGGGCGCGCTGCGTGTCAATGGCACCACGATAGACATCTTCCGCGGCCGTACCAGCGCGCTGCAATGGCAGCTCATCGCCGGTGTGGCGGTCAGCATCGCGCCGGATGTCGATCTGTTCGGTGAATATCGCTATCGCCAGAACGAGACCGACGCCAATTTCGGCTCGTCCTTCACAGTCCTTACTCCGATCCATGTCAGCACGATCAAGGAGAACGTGGCGATGGTCGGTCTGCGTTGGTTCCTGACGCCGCCGCCTCCTCCCCCGCCGCCGCCCCCGCCACCTCCCCCGCCGCCGCCGCCTCCCCCACCGCCTCCGCCTCCGCCGCCTCCCCCACCGGCGAAGACCTACATCGTGTTCTTCGACTTCGATAAGTCGGATCTCACGGCGGAAGCGCAGAGCACGGTTACGGAAGCTGTGTCCGCGGCCAAGACTCTGGGCTCGGTGCGCATCATGGTCACCGGTCACACCGATACGGTCGGCTCGGATCGCTACAACCAGGCGCTCTCGATCCGTCGCGGCACCACCGTGAAGACCGAAATGGTGCGCCAAGGCTTGGCAGCCGACTCGATCGCGATCGAGGGCAAGAGCTTCCACGACCCGCTGGTCCCGACCGGTCCGGGCGTGCGTGAGCCCAAGAACCGCCGTGCGGTCATCGATCTCGGTGGCTAAGCAGCAGGTTCATAGCTGAAACGGAAAAGGCCGGTCGCAAGACCGGCCTTTTTCTTTACTCACTCCAGCGTCAGCCTGAGCAATTCCAGAATCCTCGAGCCGCGCATTTCGTGCGGCGACCGGCAGCATCCGACAGCTTCCTTCCCCCTCATAGCGAAGCGACCTGAGGGGGAAGGTGTCGCAGCGAAGTGTCCGCGAAGCGGGCCTGAGCTGCGACGGATGGAGGTCATCAAAAAAAGCGGCTCGGCAACAAGCCTTATCGCGGAAATACGAGATCACCCGCCGGATCACTCAGCAGCGCGGGCCGGGGCGTGGGCGCGATGTCCGGGCCTGCTTGAACACCCTGCAGCGCCACCGTCACCTTGATCTCGCAACTGTCCACCGGAGACGCTTCGTTCACAGGCACGCCGGACACAAAATCTTCCAATAGCGGCTTATCGGGCGCCAGCGCAGCCGCAAAGACGATATTGGCGGTACGGCAGAAATTGTCATGCGCACCCGGCTTGGTGCGGCGCAATTCGGCACGGGCGATGGCGCGGGTTTTGAAAGAATCATACGCCGTATTGCCCCTGGCGCTGCCGTGCAGGCGTTTGAACATCCGAAGCATCAGGGCATCGGACTTGCGCAATTCCGCCCCAAAGGTCTTTTGGAACTGATTGAAGCGCGATACCGCGCCAGGGCCGCAGGCCAAGGCCGCGTCCGTCAGTTCCTGCTGCACAGCTGCGATTTGAATGGCGGTGATTTCGGCGGCGCTGGCGCAGGCCGACGACACTGTCCGGGCCTGGGCCAGGGACCCGCCCATTAAACTGAAGGCGGCCACGCAGGCGCCCAATTTGGCGCCCAACTTCATGCGTCTCATTTTGAACCCTCTTCGACTGTCCCAGCCCGGCGACCTTAAACCGATCGGCGTTGAGCCGCCAAGCCTTTGGAAAGAGGGAACTTTCAAGTCACAACATGTGCTTAAGGAAACACCAGCCATGGCTGCGCGTTTTTATGGATATGCGCGTCCTGCGAACCTTTGCCTTGGTCTTGCTTGCGCTACTCGCCGGAACGGCTCCTGCCTGGGCCTTTCGCATGCCCGACGCCAACGCACCCTATCCCACCGAGCATCAGAGGGCGCTGCGCCTGGCCGAAAGCCAGCCACAACCCTATGCCATGAATTATACCGACCAAGCGGCCCGGACCCTTGGGGTCAAGGATGGGAAATGGGAGGCTTTCGAAACCCATTCCGCCGGCCCGCTGATGCCCAGCTTGAAGGGCGGCATAGACGGCGGCGGCGCGATGCTGCGTCTGCAATGGCGCCCAGGTTATTAGTCCTTCCAAGATCACAAAGCCGGCCTTTCCCCCCTTGCCGCATTTTAGTATTGGTGCGCGCCCCTGGAGCGTGGTCCAGTTTCTTTGAATCCGGATCACGTTCCAGAGTCTTGGTTCGCCGCGCAATTTTTTCGGATTGCGCTTTAGCAGGTGACGCATGGCCTATAAAATCGCGGTGGTCGGAGCGACCGGCAATGTCGGCCGGGAGATGCTCAAGGTCCTGGTCGAGCGCCAGTTTCCCATCAGCGAAGTTGTAGCTCTGGCCTCGACCCGCTCGGCCGGCACGGAAGTTTCCTTTGGAGACGGCGTTCTGAAAGTGAAGGCGCTGGACTATTACGACTTCAAGGGCACCGATATCGCCCTGATGAGCGCGGGCGGCGAGATTGCCAAGGAATGGGCGCCCAAGATCGCGGCGCAAGGCTGCATCGTGATCGACAATTCCAGCGCCTGGCGGATGGACCGGCAGGTGCCGTTGGTGGTGCCGGAAGTCAATGCCGATGCGCTGGGCGACATTCCCAAAGGCATCATCGCCAATCCCAACTGTTCCACCGCCCAGCTGGTGGTTGCCCTGAAGCCGCTGCACGATCTGTTCACCATCAAACGTGTCGTAGTCTCGACCTATCAATCGGTATCGGGCGCGGGCAATGAAGCGATGGACGAATTGTTCCGCCAGACCCGCGCCGTGTTCGTGGCCGATCCCATAGAACAAGGCAAATTCACCAAGCAGATCGCCTTCAACGTCATTCCCCATATTGACGTCTTCCTGGATTCCGGGGTGACCAAAGAGGAATGGAAAATGGCGGTGGAGACGCAGAAGATTCTGGATCCCGACATCCAAGTGACCGCGACCTGCGTGCGGGTGCCGGTTTTTGTCGGTCACAGCGAATCCGTGAATATCGAGTTCGAAAAGCCGGTGACGGCGGAAAAGGCGCGCGCCGCCCTGCGCGCGGCGCCCGGCGTGATGGTGGTGGATAAGCGCGAGGATGGCGGCTATGTCACCCCTATCGAATGCGCAGGCGAGGATGCCACCTTTGTCAGCCGCATCCGCAAGGATCCCACCATTGAAAACGGGTTGAACATGTGGATCGTGTCGGACAATCTGCGCAAGGGCGCCGCGCTCAACGCAGTACAGATTGCCGAGTCTCTTATCAATCGCAACTTATTGAGGGCTGCATAATGCCAAAAGCTTACTGGATCGCGCGCGTGGATGTTCACGATCCCGAGACCTACAAATCCTATGTCGAGACCGCCAAGCCGGCTTTTGAGCGTTACAAGGCCAAATTCCTCTGCCGCGGCGGCAAGACCGAAGTCCTGGAAGGCGTCGCGCGAGCCCGCAATGTGGTGATCGAGTTCGCCTCGCTGCAGGACGCCCACGATTGCTACCACTCCCCGGAATACACCAAGGCGCGGCAGTATCGCGACAAGGCGGGCAAGGGCGAATTTATCCTTGTCGAAGGCGCGGAATAGGTTTGCCGCAAATCCGCCCGCGCCGAAGCGTACTGTTTGTGCCGGGCTCCAACCCCAAAATGCTGGAGAAGGCGCGCAGCCTTCCTTGCGATGTGGTGGTGCTGGATCTTGAGGATGCGGTGGCGCCCGAGGTCAAGGAAGCGGCTCGGGCGGCGGTTTGCGCCGCGGTCCAGGATTATGGCCCACGCGACGTGGTGGTGCGGATCAATGCGCTTTCCTCCCCTTACGGAAGGGCCGACCTGCAAGCCGTCCAAGCCGCGCGCCCCGATGCCGTGCTGCTCTCCAAAGTGGAAAGCGCCGTCGATATCGCCGCCGCCAAGGGCGCGCTGCCCATTTGGGCGATGATCGAAACCCCACTGGGCATCCTGAATATTGCCGCCATCGCCGCGAGCGGCGCGGCATGCCTGGCGATGGGGACCAATGATCTGCTGAACTCCCTGCACGCCCAGCCGATGGCCGACCGGCGCAATCTTTGGCCGGCCCTGAGCCAGACCGTGATCGCGGCGCGCGCCCATGGCCTGAGTGTGATTGACGGGACTTACAACGATATCGCCGACCACACCGGCTTCTCCGAAAGCTGCGCCCAAGGGCGGGCCTTTGGCTTTGACGGCAAAACCCTGATCCATCCCAGCCAGATCGAAATCTGCAACCGCATCTTCGCGCCATCGCCGGAAGAATTGATGCAGGCGCGGCGCATTCTGGACGCCTTTGCGGAAAATCCCGGCCGGGGCGCCATCGCCTTGGACGGGCGGATGATCGAACGCCTGCATGCCCAAGAGGCCGAGCGCATATTGGCCTTGGCAGCAACGATCGAAAGCCGCGGCTGATGCTGATCGCGCAGTATCGCAAGGCTTTGGAAGCTGGTGAATTGCGCCCCGACCCGGCGCAGGAGAATGCCGTTCAGCACCTCAATGTCTTGGCCCATGCGCTGAACAAGCAGCGAAAATTCTCTTTCTTCCGCAAAGCCGCCGAGCCGGCGAAAGGACTTTATATCTGGGGGGATGTGGGACGCGGCAAAACCCTTTTGATGGATTTTTTCTTTGAAGCCACGTGCCTGAGCAAAAAACGCCGCGCCCATTTCAACCGCTTCATGGTGGATGTGCATGCCAAGATTCACGCCCAGCGGCAAAAGGCCGACAGCGGCGATCCCATTCCGGTGATCGCCACCGCCATTGCCCAAGAGGCGCGGCTGCTTTGCTTTGACGAATTCCAGGTT
>DATEEB010000146.1:0-7464 GCA_035281345.1 Rhizomicrobium sp.
TGGCGCGTCCCTTCGCGCATGTCCTTTACCTGCTGCACGATATAGTCGGCGGGCAGGCCGGCCAGCGAAGCGTTTTCGGGTTTTCCCTGGCCGTTGGGCAGATGGCAAAAGCCGCAAGCCGGCACGCCGGGTTTTCTGCCACGGGCGACGATATCGGGCATGACGGGATGATCGCCCGGATGCCAATCCGGCACACGGAAACGGTCGTTCACCGCCGCGTAGCTGAGTGTCTTGTTCGATCCCGGCATGCGGTGTTTTTGGTTGGGATCGGTCTGGGGCCATTTGTGGGTTGGCACCGGATAGGCCCAATAAGGCAGCGCCCCCTGCGCCAGGGCTGCCCCCCCCAAAATCAGCAACGAAAATCCCAGCAAGAGTGCGGCTTTGCGCATGTTTCCCCCTAGTGTCCCGATTCCGAAATTCGCATGATCCCTATATCGGGTTCTAGCAAATTTCGGAATCGTAGGGACACTAGCAACTTATTGATTCCTAGTGTCGTTTTGGTTTCGAAGTTCGCCAAGAGCCTGATATCGATGATATGGCGAACTTCGAAACCACGACACTAGCGCTTTTTGAATTTGTTGGGTGAAGTGGCACACGAAAGCGCACAAAAATCAACGCCCGCCCTGATATGGGAATGTTCATCACGCATCACGCAATCGCCCCAAGGTTCCCAAAAGACATGGCGCATTAACCTACCCGAGCCCGTCCTTGGAACGCTGTTCCTGCTGCGGCGTTGAGAGGTGTCGGGAGGCAAGCCTGTTCGGCACAATGAATCTGCACATCGACAGAGCGGGGACGGCCACCGCGAGTCCGGAGTTCCTCTCCGGTGGCGGGACGTTGGGCGCGGCCATGCGCGCCTTCGATTGGGCATCCACGCCTTTGGGCCCGCCCGCGCACTGGCCGCAGACATTGAAAACCTGCCTGCGCATCATGCTGGCCTCACGCCAACCCATGTGGGTGTGGTGGGGACCCGAGCTGATCAACTTCTACAATGACGCCTATCTGACGATTATCGGCGGCAAGCATCCGGATGCTTTGGGGCAGCCGGCCCGAAAGGTGTGGGCGGAAATCTGGGACCAGATCAACGACCGCATCTCGGCCGCCATGGCGGGGGAGTCCAGCTATGCCGAAGCCGAAATGCTGCTGATGCAGCGCAACGGTTATACCGAGGAGACCTATTACACCTTCTCTTTTTCGCCCGTTCCTCAAGAAGACGGCCGGATCGGCGGCATTGTCTGCGCCAACACCGACGATACCGACCGGGTGATCGGGGAACGAAGACTGGCCCTGTTGCGCGAGATCGCATCGCGCACCTGGGACGCCGACACGGTGGCCGAGGTCTATGATCTGGCGGCGCAGGCGCTGGCCAGCGATCCCCGCGATATGCCTTTTGCACTGATCTACAGCCTGGAAGACGAAGACGCGCGGTTGCGCGGCCATGCCGGTATCAAGCCCGGCCATGCGGCGGCGCCCGCAAGCATCACGCTGGAAGCGGGCGCGCCTTGGCCGGTGGGGGATGTGGCGCGCAGCGGCGTCCGCCGCGCGGTGACGCGCCTGAGCGAAAAATTCAGCGATTTGCCCAAAGCCCCGTGGCAGGACGCGCCACAGGCAGCTTGGGTCATGCCGCTTACCACCAGCGCCGACGCCGCTCCGCGCGGTGTGCTGATTTTGGCCGCCAATCCCTATCGCCGCCAGGACGATGACAGTTTCGAGAATTTCGCGGTTCTGGTGGCGCGCCAGATCGCGTCCGCCGCAGTCAGCATCGAAACCTATGAGGCCGAGCGCGAGCGCGCCAAATCGGCCGACAGTTTGGCGCTGGAGATCGAGCATCGCCGCCGCATCGAAAAGCATCAGAATTTGCTGTTGGATGAACTGAACCACCGGGTGAAGAACACGCTCGCCACCGTCCAGGCGATGGCCATCCAGACGCTCAAAGGCGTCGAGATCGCGGCGCGGGATTCTTTCTTGGCGCGCCTGTTCGCGCTGTCCAGTCAGCACGATCTTCTCACCTTGGACAATTGGGAAGGCGCATCCTTTGAAGGCGTGGTGCGCCGCGCCTTGCGCCCTTGGCGCGACGATGGCCGTCCGCGCTTTCAGGTGGAAGGGCCGGCGGTGCATTTGGAGCCCAAGCGCGCTTTGGCTTTGGGCATGGCGTTTCATGAATTGGCCACCAATGCCGCCAAATACGGCGCTCTGTCGAATGAAAGCGGCATAGTGCAAGTCACCTGGACCATCGAGCCGGACGGAAAGTTGCTCACGCTGCGCTGGCAGGAGACGGGCGGTCCGCACGTGTCGGAGCCGCAGCGCCGGGGTTTCGGCCTGCGCCTGATCGAGCATGGGCTGGCGCGGGAAATCTCCGGCAAAGTGCTTTTGGACTTTCGGCCGGAAGGCCTGGTTTGCGAATGGGACATGAAGTTGGTTTAGCGGAAGGGACGTTGATGGGTGCGCGCGTGTTGATTGTGGAAGATGAGATTGTCGTTGCCCTGTTCCTGGAGGACCTGCTGAGCGAGTTTGGCTATGAGGTGGCCGGTGTCGTCGGCCATTTGGATGACGCCATGGCGCATCAGCCCGATTATGACGTTGCGGTCCTGGATGTGCATCTCAATGGCCGCAATGTGTTCGACTTCGCCGATGCCCTGGCGGCACGGGGCACCCCCTTTGTCTTTGCCACCGGCTATGGCGCGCGCGGCATTCCCGATCGCCATTGCGGCAGGCCGGTTCTGCAAAAACCTTTCCGGCCCGACGAACTGAAGCGGGCGCTGGCCTTGGTTGGCGAAACGGCGTCCAAGTCCAGCGTAGCTTGATATGTAAAATGACAAAATTATTCAAAGTATTGAAACATAATTACAAATTATGCCTGCTGGGAAAGCAAGCTGGCGGTTTTGTTAAACACCCGCTGTGACGGGGAAGACGCACAAAAATCCTTGTTTTCCTTGGATCGGAACGTTCGGTCTGGTATTTTCTTGCCTCTGGTTAGAGGGGCCCCATCCGGGGCTAGGCAATGCGTAATTTCAGGCACACTGCGGTATTGGCCGCGGGGGTTGCTGCCATGTCCGTGGCGGCGCTGCCGGTGCTTGCCGCCGACTGGACGCCCAGCCTGCAATCCTTTGGCGCGTCACGCGCCATTTCGGCCTATGAGTTGTCCGCACCCGGCATGTCGGGCGGGGCGGTGCAGTCCACCGTTGCGGCCTCCCTTTCAGACACAAGCGCGATTCCGGCAGCGGGCATGCCGTCCTTGGCGTCCAGCATGTTGCTGTCGCCCAATCTGGCGCTGGACTTCGGCAAGGGCTTGGATGTCGCGTCCAGGTTCACCAACTACGGCGGCGGCGTCTCGCCATTCCTGTCGGCGGTGAGCGCGCCCTATCTCTCTTTGGCCAATGGCGGCCGCTATACCGGTTTGACCTATGTGCTGTCGGATACGCTCAGGATGCGTGCCGGCGCGGTATGGAATGACGAAAGGCTGGATCGTTTTCGCTTCGATTCTTCGGCGCCTCCCGGTCCCTTGGCGTTGAGCTACGATGCCAGCCAGAGCAAGTCATTGCTGGGTGGGCTATCTTTGGATGTGTCCCGCGCGATTGGCCTGGACATTACCGCCATTGCCTCGCAGCGCTCCGGTCTTCCCTTGGGCTTTTCAGGCCAGGACGCCATCGCGCCCAGGTCCAGCACGGCGGCGTTGAGCGTTGCGGCGCATGTCGATATCGGCCGGGGCTGGGTCACCACCGCTTCGTTCAGCGAAGGCATGACCCAGCTGGCTCCGCGCGGAAGCTTTGCGGGCGGCAGCTTGCGGGAGCAAGCCTATTCCGTCGCCATCGCCAAGCATGGGGTGTTTGGCGACGATACGCTGGGCCTGTCCTTCTCGCGTCCGGCCCCCAGCATGGCTGGCAGTTTCTCGATCCTGTCCATGTCCGGCGACATGCCGTTGATCATCGCCCAGGGCCTGCCGCTGAACCGCGCCCAGGAAACCGACATTCAGCTGGGCTATATCACCAACTTCCTGGACGGCGCCGTGGCGTTGCAGACCAACGCCGCCTATCAGACCAATGCCCAGGGCCGCCCCGGCGCCACCGCGGTGTCGCTTTTGTCACGCGCCAAGATCAAATTCTGAGATTCCCCGGTCTTTTGCGTGACGATGCCCCGCCACTTGCTTTGTATCGTGCTGGGCCTTTTGTTGCTGGCGGGCCTGGGATTGTTGTTGGATGCGGCATGGTTGGAGCCGTCCTCACTGCGGCTTAGCCGCTATCCGGTGGCATTGAACGCCCCCGGTCTTAAAGGCCTCAAGATCGCGGTGATCAGCGATCTGCATGCGGGCTCTCCTTATATAGATGACAAGAAAGTGGACCGGATCGTGGCCATGGCCAACGCGGCCAAGCCCGATCTGGTGCTGCTGACCGGCGATTATGTCATCGACGATGTGTGGGGCGGCCGCTTTATGCCCATCGAAGAGATCGCCGCGCATTTGCGCCCCTTACGCGCGCGCCTGGGCGTTTACGCGGTTCTTGGGAACCACGAGCATTACAACAACCCTCATCATATCGCGGCGGTGTTGCGCGCCTATGGCATCGCAGTGCTGGAAAATGCTCATGCCATTCTGCCGAAAGCCGGGGGACCGCTATATCTCGCCGGTATCGGCGATTCCCATGCTCGCGCCGCCAATCCCGGCGAAGCCTTGTCGCGGATTCCCGCGGGCCATCCGGTGCTGTGCTTCACCCATTCGCCCGACATATTTCCGCATCTTCCGAAAAGCTGCGCGCTCACGATCGCCGGACATACCCATGGCGGCCAGGTGTGGCTGCCTTTGCTCGGACGTCCCGCCGTCGCCACCGTGTCCCGCTATGGCCAACGCTATGCCATCGGGCAAATCCGGGAGGATGAAAGGACACTTTTTGTCAGCTCAGGGATTGGAACCAGCGGGCTGCCGTTGCGCTTCGGCGTGCCGCCGGAAATCTCGCTGTTGACCATTGAATAGTGCATATCGCGGTTGTGACGCGGTGCATGGTAAAGCGCGTCAAATGAAGCCCAGGCGCCAGTGAGCGAACATCGCTGCTGACAGCGTCAAACCCGATATTCACAACTTGTTGGCTCGGCTGCGTGAAGTAATGCCGCTGTCACGCAGCGATTGCAGTTCCTACACAATCGCGTGGTTAGCATTGCGGGTGGTTGCGAAGACGTCCGCAATTGCTTGTCGTGCGGAGGCGTGTGCCTCACCATGTGGATCTGAGTTCCGCGTTTTCGCGTGCCCCCGCGCGGAAGCCGGTACCCCGAGTTTTGAATACCCCAGCGGGACGGCGATGTGCCGTCCCGACACCCCCATATGCCCAGGAGATAAATATGTCGTCAGAATCCGAGAAAATTGCCCCCAAACTGGATCGCCGCGCGCTGTTCCGCGGCGGCGCGGCGCTGGCTCTGTCCGTGCCGTTCCAGAATATGATGATCCGCCAGGCCCAGGCGGCCGGGCCGATCGTCAGCCCCTATGGCGCGATCGCGCCGGTGGCCGACCATAATACCGGCCTCAACCTGCTGCAGCTTCCTTCGGGCTTTGAATACTGGTCTTTCAGCTGGACCGGCGACGCCATGACCAACGGTACGCCCACCCCCGGCGCGCACGATGGCATGGCGGTGGTACGCACCCTGGGCAATGGCCGCAAATGCGTGCTGGTCCGCAATCACGAGCAATCGAGCGGCGTGCCCTTCGCCAGTGGGCCGCTGGTTTATTCACCGGATGCCGCGGGCGGCACCACCAATCTCATCTGGGACACCAAGACCAAGCGGTTGGAAAAAGTCTGGCCCACGCTCAGCGGTACGGTGCGCAACTGCTCCGGCGGCAAGACGCCCTGGAACAGCTGGATCACGAGCGAGGAAACTTTCTCCACCACCAATGGCGGCAACACCAAGCACGGTTATAACTTCGACATCCCCGCCGGCAATGGCGGCGCCAACAATGCCAAGCCCATTATCGGCATGGGCCGCTTTGCGCATGAAGGTTGCTGCATCGATCCCACCAATTACTACATCTATGAGACGGAAGACGGCCCCAGCGTCGCTGGCGAAGTGGGCTCGGGTTTTTACCGTTTCATCCCGCGCGTGTTCGGGCCGAATGGACGGCCAATGCTGCGCAAGGGCGGTACGTTGCAGATGCTGCGCATCGTGGGTGAGCCGCAAAAGAACATGCAGTTCCTGGGTGTCACCACCCCGCCCACCGTCTATGACACCACCTGGGTGGATGTGCCCAATCCCGATCCCAATCCGCCGGCGGAGCAAAGCTGCTTCATGCAGGGCTATAGCCGTGGCGGCGCAGCCTTCCGCCGTCTGGAAGGTGTGTTCTATTCCGATGCCAAGATCTATTTTACTTCGACCGACGGCGGACCTATTGCGGCCCACTCCACCAGCGGCGAGGGCCAGGTGTGGGAATATGATCCGATCAACGAAAAGCTGCGCATCATCTATCACTCGGCGGATCAGGCCGATTGCGAGAATCCCGACAATATTGTCGTGACGCCGAATGGTGCGCTGATCTTGTGCGAGGACAATTCCGGCTCCACCAGCAATGACGCCGAGCGCCTATTGGGCGTGACGCTGGCGGGGGAAATCTTCACCTTCGCCAAGAACAATCTCAACTTCACCGTATCGGGTCTGGGCAACTACATCCGGCCTGAGTCGGGCATCACCTACTCGCTTGACTATCGCCAGCAGGAATGGGCGGGCGCCACCTTCAGCCCCGACGGCAAATACCTGTTCGTCAACACCCAGACGCCGGGCATCACCTACGCCATCACCGGTCCCTGGGCCAACGGGCCGTTCTGACGGTTCCGCGCGCCGCCATGGCTTTGGGCCATGGCGGCGGCTGGCCCCCCGCTTTGGTTCCGCGCCCGCCTGAAGGCTGGTGTGATGGAAGTCCCGCAGCCGGGCTTGCCCGAGATTCGCCACTCGGCCCATCTCAAATCCACCATTTGCGATTCGGGTAGGGCTTGGCTAAAAGCCGCCTCTTCCCCTTGCAAGGATCGAGCGATGGCCGGGCCGCAATTCGTGTATGTGATGAAGGGTCTGTCCAAGACCTATCCCGGCGGCAAGCAGGTGCTGAAGGACATCTGGCTGAGCTTCTATCCCGGCGCCAAGATCGGCATCGTCGGCGTCAATGGCGCGGGCAAATCCACCTTGATGAAAATCATGGCGGGGATGGACAAGGAGTTCACCGGCGAGGCCTGGGCCGCCAATGGCGTGCGCATGGGCTATCTCTCCCAGGAACCGCAGCTGGATCCCGGCAAGGATGTGCGCGGCAATGTCATGGAAGGCGTTGCCAAGAAGCAGGCGCTGATCGACCGCTATAACGAGATCGCCAGCAATTATACCGACGAGACCGCCGATGAAATGGCGAAGTTGCAGGATGAGATCGAAGCGCAGGGCCTGTGGGAATTGGATTCCAAGGTGGACCAGGCGATGGATGCGCTGCGCTGTCCCGATGGCGAC
>DATEEB010000147.1:0-5288 GCA_035281345.1 Rhizomicrobium sp.
ACCCGTCTAAACGGTCCCCTTAACCTACAACTTGGCAGGCCCAAAGCGCCCTCAAAAGCGTGGCCGGTTCGCGCGCGACCGAAGAAGCTAGATCATGCCCAAACGCACCGATATCCACACCGTCCTGATCATCGGCGCGGGACCCATCGTCATCGGCCAGGCCTGCGAATTCGACTATTCCGGGGCCCAGGCCTGCAAGGCGCTGCGCGAAGAAGGCTATCGGGTGGTGCTGGTCAATTCCAATCCCGCCACCATCATGACCGACCCGGACATGGCGGACGCCACCTATATCGAACCCATCACGCCCGAATTCGTGGAAAAGATCATCGCCCGCGAACGGCCCAATGTGCCGCCCGGCAAGGTCTTCGCCCTGCTGCCCACCATGGGCGGGCAGACAGCGCTCAACACCGCGCTGTCCCTGCGCAAGATCGGCGCCCTGGAACGCCACAATGTCGAGCTGATCGGCGCCACCGCCGACGCCATCGACAAGGCCGAGGACCGCGAGCGCTTCAAGCAGGCGATGGGCAGCATCGGCTTGGAAGTGCCCAAAGGCATTACCCTCAAGGGCCAGTTGCGCCAAAAGAAGGACTCGGGCGGCAATCTTTTGTTCGACGGCAACAACGCCCCGGTGATGGAATTGTCGCCCGAAACCTTCACCAAGGCGCTGTCGGCGCTGGATCAGGTCGGCCTGCCCACCGTGATCCGGCCCAGCTTCACCATGGGCGGCACCGGCGGCGGCATCGCCTATAACCGCGAGGAATTTTTCGCCATCGTGGAATCGGGAATGGAAGCCAGCCCCACCAACGAAGTGCTGATCGAGGAATCGGTGCTGGGCTGGAAGGAATTTGAGATGGAGGTGGTGCGCGACAAGGCCGACAACGCCATCATCATTTGCTCGATCGAGAATATCGACGCCATGGGTGTGCATACCGGCGATAGCATCACCATCGCCCCCGCCTTGACCCTGACCGACAAGGAATATCAGCGCATGCGCTCGGCCTCGATCGCGGTGTTGCGCGAAATCGGGGTGGAGACCGGCGGCTCCAATGTCCAGTTCGCGGTGAACCCCAAGGACGGGCGCATGGTGGTGATCGAGATGAACCCGCGGGTGTCGCGCTCCTCGGCGCTGGCCTCCAAGGCCACCGGCTTTCCCATCGCCAAGATCGCGGCCAAGCTGGCCTGCGGCTACACACTGGATGAACTTCAGAACGACATCACCAAGGTGACACCGGCCAGCTTTGAGCCGACCATCGACTATGTGGTGACCAAGATCCCGCGTTTTGCCTTCGAGAAATTCCCCGGCGCCGAACCCTTGCTGACCACCGCCATGAAATCCGTGGGCGAAGCCATGGCCATCGGCCGCACCTTTGGCGAGTCGCTGCAAAAGGCGCTGCGTTCGCTGGAAACCGGCCTCACCGGCTTTGACGAAATCGCACTGGATACGGACCCCGCCGCCATCCGCGCCGCGCTGGCGCGCGCCACGCCGGATCGCCTCAGGCTGGCGGCGCAGGCGATGCGCTATGATTTTCCGATTGATGAGATCCAGCGCATCACCGGCTACGATCCCTGGTTCCTGGGTGAGATCCAAACCATCCTTCAGACCGAAGACCGCGTCCGCAAGAACGGGCTTCCCAAAGACGCCAAAGGCCTGCGCGCGCTCAAATCCATGGGCTTCTCCGATGCCCGCCTGGCCAAGCTGACCGGCCTTGCGGAAGCGGTAATCCGCAGCCAGCGCCACACTTTGAAGGTGCGCCCCTGCTACAAACGCATCGACACTTGCGCGGCGGAATTCCAGGCGCTCACGCCGTATATGTATTCGACCTATGAATCGCCCTTTAATTCTGACGTGGGCGGCGGCGAAGTGGCGTGCGAAAGCAATCCCACCGGCGCCAAAAAGATCATCATTCTGGGCGGCGGTCCCAACCGCATCGGCCAAGGCATCGAGTTCGACTATTGCTGCTGCCATGCCGCCTTCTCTCTGTCCAAGCAGGGCTATGAAACCATCATGGTCAACTGCAATCCGGAAACCGTCTCCACCGATTATGACACCTCCGACCGGCTTTATTTCGAGCCCCTGACTCTGGAAGATGTGCTGGAGATCATCGCCAAGGAGCAGGCCAAAGGGACATTGGCGGGCGTGATCGTGCAGTTCGGCGGCCAGACCCCGCTCAAGCTGGCCAATGGCCTGCGCGACGCCGGCGTGCCGCTCCTGGGCACCAGCGCCGACGCCATCGACCTGGCCGAAGACCGCAAGCGGTTCCAGGCGCTGCTGGAAGACCTGAAACTCAAGCAACCCCGCAACGGCACCGCCATGACGGCGGAGGAAACCGTCGCGGCGGCAAAGACCATCGGCTATCCGGTGATCCTGCGGCCCTCTTATGTGCTGGGCGGGCGCGGCATGGTGGTGGTGTCGGATGAAAGCGAGCTCAAAAAGCAGGTGGAGTCCGGCGAACTGTTCCGCATCTCGGGCGACAATCCGGTTTTGATCGACGGCTTTCTCAACCGCGCCACCGAAGTGGATGTGGACGCGATCTGCGACAAGGATGGCGATGTCTTTATCGCCGGGGTGATGGAGCATATCGAGGAAGCCGGTGTGCATTCCGGCGACAGCGCCTGTTCCTTGCCGCCGCGCTCCTTGTCCAAACAGATCATCGCGGAAATCGAGCGCCAGACCATCGCCATGGCCCGCGCCCTGAAGGTCCAGGGCCTGATGAATGTGCAATACGCCATCCAGGGCAGCGAGATTTATGTGCTGGAGGTCAATCCCCGCGCCAGCCGCACCGTGCCTTTTGTCGCCAAGGCGATCGGACTGCCGGTGGCGGCCATCGCATCCCGCGTCATGGCGGGCGAAACCTTGAAATCGCTGAAGCTGAAGAAGCCCGCGCCCAAGCACATCTCGGTCAAGGAGGCGGTGCTGCCCTTCGCGCGTTTCCCGGGCGTAGACACCATCCTGGGACCGGAGATGCGCTCCACCGGCGAGGTGATGGGCGTGGACGAGAATTTCGGCCGCGCCTTCGCCAAGAGCCAGATCGGCGCCGGCACCAAGCTGCCCACCGGCGGCGCGGTCTTCCTCTCGGTCAAGGATGGCGATAAGGACCTGATTGAGACGCCGGCGCGCGAACTGCTGGCCATGGGCTTCTCGCTGATCGCCACGCGCGGCACCGCGCGCGCCCTGGAAAGCAAGGGCCTGCCGGTCGCCACCATCAACAAGGTGCTGGAGGGCCGCCCGCATGTGGTGGACGCGCTCAAGAATGGCGAGATCAATCTGGTGTTCAACACCACCGACGGCGCCCAGGCGTTGGCGGATTCCTCGTCGATCCGCCGCGCGGCGCTCACCCTGAAAGTGCCCTACTACACCACCATGGCGGGGGCGGCGGCGGCCACCCAGGCGATTGCCTCTTTGCGGGAAGGCTCACTTGAAGTCGCTCCCCTCCAGTCCTACTCTTAATCAGGTAGTGCTGACGTTCTTTTAGAATTTATCAGCAAAATCAGTGACTTAACGAATAACAGGTTCGGCAACCGGCAAGGTCCGGGGCTCAGAGCCTCTTTTTGCCGGACGGAAATAGACGATGGAAAAGATCCCGATGACCGCCGCAGGCTTCAAAGGCCTGGAGGATGAGCTGAACCACCTCAAGAACGTGGACCGCCATGAGATCATCAAGGCGATCGCGGAGGCGCGCGCCCATGGCGATCTGTCGGAGAATGCTGAATATCACGCCGCCAAGGAGCGCCAGAGCTTCATCGAAGGCCGGGTGATGGAACTGGAAGACCAGATCGGCCGCGCCGACGTGATCGACATTTCCAAACTGTCAGGCTCCAGCGTCAAATTCGGCGCCACCGTCACCTTGGTGGACGAAGACACCGACGAGGAGCGCAAATTCCAAATCGTGGGCGATGTGGAATCGGACGCCCGCAAGGGGCGCATTTCGCTGTCGTCACCCATTGCCCGCGCCTTGATCGGCAAGAGCAAGGGCGACACGGTGGAAGTGGCGGCGCCCGGTGGGGCGCGGTCTTACGAGATCGTGAAGGTCGAGTTTAAATAACCCATCCGTTTAACTTTGTTCGTCATGGCCCGGCTCGTCCGGGCCATCCATAATCCCGTTACCGTATGGATGGCCCGCATAAAGCGGGCCATGACGATTGCGCTATATGATTCCCGGAATAAACCGGGCCGTCTTGGCCCGATACGCGCCATATTCCGGAAAGGCCTCCGCCAATACCTGTTCCTCGAAATGGCTGCGGGCCCACAGCAAGGCCAAAACCGTTGCCGCAAGCACCCACGACCAAGGCGCCTGAAATTGCAGCGCCGTTCCCACAATGGTGATCATCTCCACCGCGTACAAAGGATGGCGCGCATAGGCATAGGGTCCTGCGGTCACCAGCTTGCGCGCTTCCGGCATGATCGAGAAACTCTTGCCCAGCCGCCACAAGACCAGAAACGAGCCCAGGCTGCCGACCCCGATCAGGACCGCCGCCAATATCTGCATGGGAAGACTGAGCGCGGCCACCGGCACCTGCAAGATGGCCACGCCCATGAAGGTCCCCAGAAATGCAAACAGGCGCGGCAACACGCCCTTGGACTTGGCGATGGGAGGCGCGCGCACGATCAACAGATAGACCAGCAGCAAATAGAAGGCGATGGCCGCCAAGAGCGAGAAGAATTGCACCCAGATGAACAAGGACGCCGAACCGGAGGCCATCAAGACGGCGTCATGCGCCAGGGTGGCACGCAATTGCATCGCGCCATAGACAAACCAAAGGATCAAAGGCAGCGCCGCAACCGTGTCATAGGTCTTGGTCTGCCCCGCCCTCAGCAGGCGCGGATCGCTTTCGCCGGGCCTCAGCGCCCAGAGCAGCAGCGCCGCCCATCCCACGCCGAAATTGACAATCACGCTCACAAGCAGCGTGCCGGCCAAATCACCGGCCTGAACCGCAAACAGGCCGGGAAAAAGCTTCTGTAGGATCGCGCTCTGCACGAAGGTCAGGCAAAGATTGAGAAGCAGGATGGCCCAGAACCGTTTCTGGCCCTTGAGGAAAGACAAGACCGCCGGCAGGAAATACAGAAACAAGCCGATTGCGATGCCCAACAGAACGATGCCGTTCACCCGCCCGGCCGCGATGCCATTCCAAACCGATTGCAGCATGATCCCCCTGCCCCGCGCTCAAGCTCGTTTCGTTCTATGCCGTCTTATTCTTTGGGCCGCCGCGCCAAAACGGCCACAAGTTCGGCGACCTCGACGAACTTCCCATCCGGCGCCCATTCCCGCAAGGCCGCCTCAAGACGCGCC
>DATEEB010000148.1:0-2917 GCA_035281345.1 Rhizomicrobium sp.
GAAACACTCCCGCCAAGGCATAGTTCAGGGCATATTCCGGCGCATACAGGCTTTGAGACCTTAGGGAGATGTCATGCAGTTGGGGATTGTTGGGCTGGGCCGCATGGGGGCCAATATCGGCCGCCGGTTGCTGCGGGCCGGTCACGGCATCGTGGGCTTTGACGCCAGCGCGGATGCAGTGAAGGCATTGGAAGGGGCCGTTGGCGCCGCCTCGCTGGAAGAGCTGGTGCAAAAATTGGATGCGCCGCGCACCGTGTGGGTGATGCTGCCGGCGGGCCGGATCACCGAAGAGACCGTCGTGGCGCTGGGCGGCCTGCTGTCCCGGGGCGATTGCATCATTGACGGCGGCAACGCCTTTTTCAAAGACGATATCCGCCGCGCACAGGCCTTGGCCGAACGCGGCATCGCCTATCTGGATGTCGGAACGTCGGGTGGCGTGTGGGGCTTGGAACGCGGCTATTGCATGATGATCGGCGGCGACAAGAAAGCCGTGGATCGCCTGGACCCGATTTTCAAATCCCTGGCGCCTGGCATGGGCGCCATTGCCAAGACGCCCAATCGCGAAAAATGCGACCCGCGCGTGACCGAAGGTTACATGCATGTGGGTCCCGCAGGCTCCGGGCATTTCGTCAAGATGGTGCATAACGGCATTGAGTATGGATTGATGCAGGCCTTTGCCGAGGGCTTTGACATCATGCGGGGGCGGAGCAGCGACAAGCTTCCGGACGACGAGCGTTTTGATATCAATGTCGCCGATGTCGCGGAAGTGTGGCGGCGCGGCAGCGTGGTGGCGTCCTGGCTGCTGGATCTGACCGCCATCGCGCTGGTCAAATCGGAAACGCTGGAGGAATTCAGCGGCAAGGTGGACGATAGCGGGGAGGGACGCTGGACCATTCAGGCGGCGGTGGACGAGGCGGTGGCCGCGCCGGTGATCACGGCGGCGCTGTATGCCCGCTTCCGCTCGCGCACCGACAACACCTTCGGAGAAAAGCTTCTTTCCGCCATGCGCAAGGAGTTCGGCGGTCACATCGAAAGCGTCGTTCCCTCGCACAAGGCAAAGGATGAGGACAAATGAGCATGCAGGCCCACAAATCCCCACCGCCGCCCTGCGCCATTGTGATCTTCGGCGCCAATGGCGATCTGACCAAGCGGCTGATCATCCCGGCGCTGTACAATCTGGCGCGCACCCGGCTGTTGCCGGGCGGCCTGGCCCTGGTGGGCGTGGACCATAACAAAAAGACCAGCGAGGAATGGACGCAGCAGCTCAAGGATTTTCTGGCCCAGGTCCTGGCCAAGAACAATGAGGCGATAGACGAAACGCTGTGGCAGCAGGTCGCCCGCAGCATGACCTTCCTCAGCGGCGATTTCGAGGCGCCGGATACCTATCGGCGCCTGAAGGATCTTTTGGCGAAGCTGGACGCGCAGCATGCCTTGTCCGGCAATGTGCTGTTCTACATGGCGGTGGCCGACCGCTTTTTCGCCACCATCGCCGCCAAACTGGGCGAAGCCCAGTTGGTCAAGCCCGACGATAAAGGCTTTCGCCGCCTGATCGTGGAAAAGCCGTTCGGTCACGATCTGGCTTCGGCACGCGCTCTCAATGCCTGTCTGCTGAAATGGCTGAAGGAAGAGCAAATCTACCGCATCGATCACTTTCTGGGCAAGGAAACGGTGCAGAACATCATGGCGCTGCGCTTCGCCAACGGTTTGTTCGAGCCGATCTGGAACCGGGACCGCATCGACCATGTCCAGATCACGGTGGCGGAATCGATCGGCGTGGAGACACGTGGCAAGTTTTACGAGGCCACCGGCGCGTTGCGCGACATGATTCCCAACCATCTGTTCCAACTGGTGGCGATGACGGCGATGGAGCCGCCGGTTTCCTTCGATGCCGAGGACATCCGCGCCAAAAAGGCGGAAATGTTCAAGGCGATCCACCCGCTCACCTTGGGCGATGTGGTGCGCGGCCAGTATGACAGCGGCATCGTCGGCGATGAAAAAGCCAAGGCCTATCGCGCGGAAAGCAACGTCTCGCCGGATTCCACCGTGGAAACCTATGCCGCGATGCGGCTGATGATCGACAATTGGCGCTGGGCGGGCGTTCCTTTTTATCTGCGCACCGGCAAGCGGCTGACCAAGCGCTATACCGAGATCGCCATCCGCTTCAAAAGCGCCCCCCTGGCGCTGTTTCGCGAAACCCCGGTGGACGAGCTGGACGCCGACTGGCTGATCTTGCGCATCCAGCCCGAGGAAGGCATCCGCCTGCGTTTCAACGCCAAGCGTCCCGGTCCCGCCATGGCGCTGGAAAGCGTGGCGATGGAATTCAAGTACAAGGACTATTTCAAGCAGGCGCCGGCCGTCGGTTACGAGACCTTGATCTACGATTGTCTGATCGGTGACGCGACCTTGTTCCAGCGCGCCGATCAGGTGGAAGCGGCCTGGGCTCTGGTCGAACCGGTGCTGACCGGTTGGGCCAGCACCACGCCCCGGCATTTCCCCAACTACGCCGCCGGCAGCGAAGGTCCCAGCGCCGCCAACGATCTGTTGGCGCGCGACGGCCGGTCCTGGCGGGGCATCAAGTGACGGACATTGCCGGCACACTGGAAGTCGTGAAGGATGCCGGCGCCTTGGCGGCGCGGGCGGCTGAGATCATTGCAGGGCGGCTGCGCGTCGCCCAGTATCCGTTCCGCCTGGTGCTGCCCGGAGGGTCCACGCCGCGCGCCACCTATCAGCTGCTGGCCCGCCAAGCGCTGGACTGGGACTGCGCCGAACTTTTCTTCAGCGACGAACGTTTCGTGCCGCCCGACCACAAAGATTCCAATTATCGGATGGTGCGCGAGACGCTGCTGGCCTCCAGCTTTGTCAATCCGCGCAAAGTGCTGGCCATTCCCACCGACGGCACGCCGCAGAGCGCCGCGGA
>DATEEB010000149.1:0-17738 GCA_035281345.1 Rhizomicrobium sp.
ATGCATCGAGGCGTTGCGGTCCACGCCCACCGCCAGGCCTTCGGCGGACGCCAGAACCGATTGGCACCATTCCACCGCCGCTTCGAATTCGCTGTCGCGGCTGCGCGCGTCTATGGACTTGGCCAAGAGTTGCAGCTTGATCAGGTCGGGCGGCGCCTTGTCCGCGACCAGCGGTTGTTCCTGCAACAGGCGCCACAGGATGCAAATCTGGAAGGAATCGCGGCGCAGCTTTTCGGTCATCAGCTTCTCGCGCGCCGCCTTCAGCTCCGCGTCCAACCTGCGGGCGATCTCGTCGGCGCTGAGCTTGTCCTTGGCCTTCATCTTCAACGAATTGGGCGGCTCGAACAATTCGACATTGGAGGGGCGGGCGCTATCGCGGCGGCGATCGGGTCCCACATAGTCGGTGGTGATCACGAAACCCTTGCGGCGGTCGATATGGGTCTCGATGCGGGCTCCCAGCAAGGCGGTGGAAAAGGGGCGCAGCAGCATGTCGTCGGCGCCGCTGGATACCACCCGGTTGATCAGCGCGGTGTTTTTTTCCCAGGCGGTGACAATGATCACAAGAAAGGGATTGTAGCCGGCGGCGCCTTGGCGGATTTGCTGGATGGTGGCGCAAAGATCGTCGGCCATGCCTTGGGCCTCGCAGATCGCGATATCCGGCGGATTTTTCTGCACCGCCATGAGAAAATCTTCGAGGCTGGACACGGTTTCGGTCTTGCGGAAGCCCAGCGCATACATGGCCGCGCGCGTCGCGGTGCGGTTGCCCGGCACAGGATCGTAGATCAGAACATCTACACTGTCGTAGGACAGCTTCGTCATTACCCACCGCAGACTTTTTGTTATTGCGGCGAGAATGCGACACTTTGCGTTAAAAAAGGATCAGGCGGCGTGGTTAAGCGCTTCTTACCGCCGCGATGATGCCCAGGAAATCCGCGGCTTTCAGGCTGGCGCCGCCGACCAAAGCGCCACCCACCTCCGGCAGATTGAGGATCTCGGCGGCGTTGCCGGGGTTCACCGATCCGCCATACAGGATCAACATGTCTTGGGCGGGCACCCCCAGCTTGGCCACCAGACAGCTGCGGATATGGGCATGCATCGCGGCGATGTCGGCGCTGGTGGGCGTCTTGCCCGTGCCGATGGCCCAGACCGGTTCATAGGCGATCACCGTATTGGACGCCAAGGCGCCGGCCGGCACGCTGCTCCGCAACTGGCCCTGGCATACGTGCGGTGCCTGCCCCGCCTCGCGTTGGGCCAGGCTTTCGCCGATGCAAATGATCGCCTTCAGGCCCGCGCGCCAGGCGGCGGCGGCTTTTGCGGCGACATCGGCGTCGGCCTCCTTGTGATATTGGCGGCGTTCGGAATGGCCGACGATCACATAAGTGGCGCCCGCATCCTTGAGCATCTCGGCGGACACATCGCCAGTGAAGGCGCCCTTGGGCTGGACATGGCAATCCTGGCCGCCCAAGGCGAAGGCGCTTTTCACCGCCCAGGCCGCCTGGGCGATCAGGGTGGCGGGCGGACAAACCAACACGTCACAAGCGGCAGGCTGCGCGGCCAACCCATCCTTGAGGGCAGTCAGTTCGCCCAAACCGGACGCCAGCCCGTTCATCTTCCAATTTCCGGCCACCAAAGGACGCATTCCAACCCCCGCTTAGACTTTCGATAAGACCTTGTAATTCCCGCATTCCAGCGGCAAAACCCGCTCCAAGCACGGCTTGCCGGGGACCTGCCCCCTCCCTATCATCCGCCGCCCCTGGACGCCACGCCTCAAGCCACGGATTTCCGCTCATGATTCAATGGATGCACGCCCTTTCCAAGTCCTGGATCGCCGTCTTTTTGATGGGCGGCCTGGCCTTGAGTTTTGTGGTCTGGGGCATCGCCGACGTGTTCACGGGCGGCGCCACCACCGCGGTGGCCTCGGTGGGCGGCACCGACATCACCCCCACGGAATTCCAGCGCTCCTACCGCAACTATCTGCGCAATCAGGGCCGGGAAAGCGGCAGCGAGATCACGCCCGAAATGGCGGAAAAGATGGGGCTGCCCCGCATGGTGCTGGAAAGCCTGATCAACCGCGCCGCCCTCAACAATGAGGCCCAGCGGTTGAAGCTCATCACGTCCGACGCCGCGCTGGTTCAGGCCGTGCGCAGCATGGCGCCGTTCCGCGGCACGCTGGGCCAATTCGACCGCATGGCCTTCATGCAGACAATCGGCAACGCCGGCTATACCGAAGCGCAATTCCTCAACGAATTGCGCAACGACATGACGCGCGCGCAATTGCTCCAGGCGGTGGCAGCCAACTTCACCGTTCCGGTGACCTATGCCCAAGCCTTCTTCCAGCATACCAATGAAAGGCGCGCCGTGGAGTATGTGATCCTGGCGCCGGAACAGGCGGGCGACATTCCCGCGCCCAGCGACACCGTGCTGGCGGCCTATCTCAAGAGCCATAGCGGCCGCTATTCCACCCCGGAATATCGCGACGCCCAGTATGCCGCCATCGCGCCCGACGATGTGATGGGGTCCGTCGCCGTTACCGACGAGCAGATTCAACGCAACTATGACGCCGCCAAAAGCACTTATATCATCGCCGAAAAACGCGACGTGCAGCAGATCGAATTCAAGACCGAAGCCGAGGCCCGGGCGGCCCACGCCAAGATCGCGGCGGGCGCCCGCTTTGAGGACATCGCTGCGGAGCGCGGCCTGAAGCCGGAACAGATTTCGCTGGGCACCCTGGCTCAGGAAGACTTGCCCGACGCCGACCGCGCCAAGGCTATCTTCGCACTGCCGCTGAACCAAGTCAGCCAGCCCATCAAGACCGGCTTTGGCGGCTTCGTCCTGGCGCGGGTGACCAAGATCGCGCCCGGCTCTTCCAAGGCGTTGGCCGACGTCAAAGAGGAGATCCGCAAGGACCTGACCGACAAGCTGGTTGCCAACAAGCTCGTGGACGCGGTCAATCTTTTCACCGATGCGCGCTCCAGCGGCGACGAGCTGGCCGAGGCCGCCAAGAAGGCCGGCATGAAGCTGGTGCGCGTCACCGCCGTGGACGCCACCGGCTTGACGCCGGACGGCGGCAAAGCCGATGTGCCCGCCGACCCTGATTTCCTGCCTGCTTTGTTTCGGGGTGAAGTCGGCGAGGATGTCGAGCCTTTCCCCACCAAGCTGGGGGCTTATTACGCCATCCATGTCAACGGCACGACTCCGCCCAAAGCCAAGACGCTGGAACAGGTACGCGCCCAGGTGTTGGCGGACTGGACCGGCGAACAACGCGCCAAGGCGCTGGCCGCCAAAGCGCAAAGTCTTGCCGCCCAAGCCGTCCAGGAGAAATCGCTCGACAGCGTCGCCAAACAATTGAACGTGTCGATCCAACACAGCCCGGCCCTGAACCGCACCGTCAACGACACCATGTTCAACGCCGCCATGGCGGAGAAACTGTTTTCCGCGGGGCCAGGCGGCGTGGCATTCGGACCGCAAGGCCTGTCGGGCAATTATGTGATCGCCCGCATCACCGGCATCGCCCATCCCATGTATAGCCCCCAGGATCCCAACTTCCAGGGCGGCATCGCGCGCTTCTCGCAATCGGTGGCGCAGGATTTCACCAATGCCTTGGCCGCCGCAGCGCGGGAGCGCCAGGAGGTGAGGGTCAATCAGCAGGCGGTTGCGTCCCTCACCGGCAGCGGCCAGTGATGCCGGTATGATCGAACCGGGATTTGAGGCTTTCGCCGCGGGCTATGCCGCGGGCCGCCCCCAGCTGCTTTACACGCGGCTGGTGGCCGATATGGAAACGCCGGTTTCAGCCTTTCTCAAACTGGGTTTCGCCAAGGATGGCGCGCCACGCGACAACGCCTTTCTGCTGGAAAGCGTGCAAGGCGGTGAGGCGCGCGGACGCTATTCCATCATCGGCCTGCAGCCGGACTTGATCTGGCGCTGCCGGGGCGGCCAAGCCGAAATCAACCGCGCCGCGCTGCAAGACGCAAACAGCTTCACGCCTGAGGCGGCAAAGCCGCTGGAAAGCCTGCGGGCCCTGACGCGCGAAACGCGCCTGGATGTGCCCGCCGGTTTGCCGCCCATGGCGACCGGCCTGTTCGGCTATCTGGGCTATGACATGGCGCGCCAGGTGGAACATTTGCCCAATCCGCCGCCCGACACGCTGGGCTTGCCGGATGCCATCCTGCTGCGCCCCACCATCACCGCCATCTTCGACAGTGTGAAAGACGAGATCATTCTGATCACACCGGTATGGCTGGACAAAAACGTGGACGCGAAAACCGCTTATGCCCGCGCCACCGCGCGGCTGGACCAAGCGGTGGCCGAGCTGGAGCGCCCTGCCCCGCCCAGCACAGAAGTGCCGGCCAATCTGCCAACCGGCGTGCCGATTCAGTCCAACATGACCAAGGACGAATATTTCGCGGTGGTTGCGCGCGCCAAGGAATACATCATGGCGGGCGATGTGTTTCAGGTGGTGCCCAGCCAGCGCTTCCGCCGCCCCTTTGGCTTGCCGCCCTTCTCGCTCTATCGCGCCCTGCGGCGGTTGAACCCTTCGCCTTACCTTTATTATCTGGCGATGCCGGGATTTCAGATTGTGGGCTCCAGTCCCGAAGTACTGGTGCGGCTGCGCGGCGGCAAGGTCACCATCCGTCCCATCGCGGGTACCCGTCCGCGCGGCAAGACACCGCAAGACGATAAGGCGCTGGCCGACGAGCTGATGGCCGATCCCAAGGAACGCGCCGAACATCTGATGCTGGTGGATTTGGGCCGCAACGATGTCGGCCGGGTGGCAAAGACCGGCGCGGTTTCCGTCACCGGCAGTTTCTTTATCGAACGCTACAGCCATGTGATGCATCTGGTTTCCAATGTCGAGGGCGATATCCGTGACGGGCTCGACGCGGTGGATGCGCTGGCGGCGGGCCTGCCGGCGGGCACGCTGACGGGGGCGCCGAAAATCCGCGCCATGGAGATCATCGACGAATTCGAAAAGGAAAAACGCGGCGCGGCCTATGCGGGCGCGGTGGGTTATTTCGCCGCCGACGGCTCGATGGATACCTGCATTGTGCTGCGCACCGCGCTGGTGAAAGACGGGATCATGTATGTCCAGGCGGGGGGCGGCGTGGTCGCCGACAGCCAGGCGGAAGCGGAATATCAAGAGACCATCAACAAATCCAAGGCCCTGCTCGCCGCCGCCGAGGAAGCCGTGCGTTTCGCCACGGCGCCGAAACGCGGCCCATAATCAGCACCGCCAAGAAGGGCCCATGATCACCATCCGCGATTACCAAGAGTGCGACTGCGAAACGCTGGCGCAGATTTTCATCCGCGCGGTGCGCCAGATCGCGCGCCGGGACTATTCGCCGGCGCAGATCGCGGCCTGGGCGCCGGACATCGACGATATGGCGGCGTTCGCCGCCCGCCGCGGCGACAAACCGACCTTTGTCGCGGAATATGATGGGCAGGCGGCGGGCTTCACCGATCTGGACAGCGAAGGCCATATCGACATGTTCTATGTCAGCCCGGACTTTCAGCGGCGCGGCGTGGGCAGCGCCATGCTGCGTTTCATCACCGCCCGAGCACAGAGCGAACGCGTCAAGCGGCTCTATGGCGAAGTCAGCATCACCGCGCGCCCGGTGTTCGAACGCCATGGCTTCAAGGTTCTGGCTTATCAGACGGTGCAGACCAACGGCCAGGCCTTGGGCAATTACCGGATGGAAAAACTGCTTTAGAGCCGTTTTGGATTGAGATGATGCGGATGCTTCCCTCATCCTCACCATGGGTTCATTTCAATTCAAAAAGGCTTTAATCCGCTCCTCTGTCATGGCCCGCACCCCGGTCCGCGCGGAACGCGGCCGGAGTGTAAACTCCTGCGGGCCACCCAGTTGACGCCAGCGTCCAACCACGGCGACACCAATACCGCTCGCATTAATACTGGCACCCACACGGACGTTTGAAGCACATGGCCAATTCCGGATCTGCACTGTTGATGCCCCTGACATAAAAGCCATTTTATCAAACTAGCGTTTCTGGAAGGTCACCAAGCGGGAAAATACCGCGTTGTTCCGTTGATCTTGATCGGCACCCAAAAAGCCGGATCACCGGTCACAGGGGCATTGGTAAGAGTGCCAGCCCTGGCTGCCGCTCCGTTTGTCTGGTTACTTAAGCCAAAGACGCCGGTTGTTTCTATGGAGGCATATTCTGTAGTGTCGATCTGCCAAACGTGACGCCAGCCAGTTGCCGCGCGATGAATAGAATCCGCTGCGCCGCCAAAAACAGATGCAAACCATCTCGTCACGACCGTCCCGGCAGGAGATTTCATGTTATATTCAGCATTATGGACGCCAGACACCGCCGCACCCGTCAGGGACATAACCGGGTCATCTCCCGTCAGAGTTTGCGTATTACCAATAGCGGACCCACCATAAACGCCGCCATTTATCGTCAAGCCCAAGGACGAAAAGCTGCCGAACTTGTTCGTGGCCATTGTGTATGTCGGGTTGAAAGATATTCCATTCATAACGCCGGAAATTGTATTTGCTGTTGCGCCATCCCCAATGGCGAAAACAGCAGAGCTTTCATAGGTTTTATCGACGGAAATACGGATGGGAACTGTTCCGGCGTTTGAGTAAAGAACGCACGTTCCATCCGCCCAGTTTGTTGAGCAATCCTTTGCGTCATATACATTGCAAGAAAGGGCATTGCTGAACAGCGCGTTTATAACTCTCGATCCGGCGACATCCGTAAGATTTTGAGAAACGCCCGATCCGATAATGAGCCCGCGAAAACTATCTTCGGTAGACCCCGCCGAACGCCGTGCGCGGACACAATTCTTTGTGTTCACAAGCCAGGAATTGTCGCAGTAAAATTGCTCCGTGAAGCCGCCGACCGTATTGTCCAGGGTGATCCAGCCAAGAAAGCCATTTACCGGGTTCCACTTTATGGCGCTGAATGCCGCATTGTTTATGCGCCAGAGGCTCAAATTTGTCGCCGTACCGCCGGACCCTATGGCGTAAAAGCTTCCGTGCGCAGGACCGACAGTCGGGCTACCGCCTTGCACATTGATGGCATATTGCCCGTCTGCGCCAACATCAAAAGCGTCAAATCCTGTTCCAACAAAATATACATTTGTCGTTGTTGGGCCACGCCCACGGATAGCGGGACCGCTGAACCCGGAATTGTTCGGATTGCTGGCGAATGTTTTCTTCATTGTGGTCTTGTCGGCGAAATAAACAATGCCTTGCCGTCCTGATGACCGGCTCGCCGCCTTGCAAGCGTCCGCCATGCAATAAGAATCATCCGTCGTTCCGGCATCGCATGTCGGGGCGAACCAGATTTCTTCTATTTCCGGGTTGAGCAGCATGGATACCGCGCCAGAGGTCGCAGAGCTTTTGTCGAAAATCGCCGCATATGGGGCAATGACAAACCCGGAGAAGGACAGCGTGTAAGTCCCGCGCGTGATTATTCCGCCGGAAAACTTGACGCTGGCCGCAGACAGAGTTGTGTTTGCGGTCAACGTCACATTGGTGTCGATGTACAGCATGCCGCCGGCTGATGTAGCGGCATTGTCCGCAGCCCCAAGCGATGCATATGCACTCACATAGAAGATTTGTGACATGGTTTTCGTGTTCCTCTAAAGGCGGCTCACCGCTATCACAGCGTACAGCGCCTTGAGCACGTGATTGTGAAAATTGGTTAGGCGGATGAAAAGAAGATGCCATCAATCATCGATTTTGTCTTTTTGATCGTCTCCGATCACGCGCCATTCACGAACGCATAGCGCTCAAGAGTGTTAGGGGATTGGGGCCAGTTCAGAGTAGATTTGCCGCGCTGGGTATAATCCTGATCGCACTGAGTAACTATGATCCCCCGGCGGTGACCAATCTGACAAGGTTCTACGCCAATCGCATGCCGGCGACGCGTCAGCGCACCGCTACCATCGCCCGCCGCGCCGCCTTCAGCCGCATCGCTTCGTCCAGCGGCACAAGCGTCACGCCATGATCCTGGGCCAACCATGCCTTCAGCAATCTGAGCGTGGCGTCCTTGGGGTGCCCGATGGCGATGGCCACACCGTTGCGCTTGGCCATGCGCGCCAGCATCTCAAGCTGGGCGGCGACGGCGGCGGGTTCCGGATCGTCATCCAGGAAAATATCGCGCTCGGCCGTCATCACGCCTTGCGCGCGCGCGGTTCTCCCCACCGCGCTGGTGGGGCCGGTGCGGGAATCGAAAAAGAATAGACGCCGCGCTTTCAGCGTGGCCATTACCGGCGCCAATGCCGCCGCGTCTGCGGTAAAGCGGCTGCCTTCATGATTGTTGATGCCGACAAGGCCCTGCACCCGCGCCAGGTTCCAGCCCAGGATGCGCGCGATCTCATCCCCCGCCATGCCGGTCTTGAGCGCCATGGGTCCCGGATTGCTCGGCCCCAAGGCCTGCATCGGCACATGCGCCAGGATCAGATGTCCCTTGCGGGCGGCGGCTTGCGCCAGAAAGGGCGTGGACTCGGCATAAGGCAAAAACGACAGCGCCACGTCCTTGGGCAGGGCCATCGCTTTGTCGGTGCCGGCAATATCCTCGCCCAGATCGTCAATGCAGATGGCGATCACCGGCTGTTGTCCCCGCAAGACCGGCGCCGCACCAATCTTTTGGACCTGGATGGCATCCACCAGCCAGTCCGGCATGGGCCGCGCCGTCATGGGATACAGCACCTGCGGCGCATGGCGGCTGGGCGCAAAGCCCTCCGACAGGGCGAAATGGGCGGTGTCCTGGCTGGGGCCGCCGCTCACCCCGGCCTGTGCCGCCATGCCGGGGACGACCGCATCCATGAATTTGGGCAAACCCGCCAAGGCCGCCTCGCCGCACAGAACCAGGCCGGCGCCGAACAGAACAACGCATGCGATATCGGGCAGACGCCGAATCAGTGATTCGCGAATCATGCCTCACTATTTGCGCGCATGATTCGTCGTGTCAAACCCGGGCGGGCCTGACGATGTGTGATGTTACGGCAGCGATTGGCGCAATTCGCCGTATTGCGCCGAAGGATCAAAGCCGCCGCCCACCATCAGCATCAAGGCGATGCGTTGCTGGGCGGCGCCTGCCACCACCGAGGCCAGCGCCTGGCGCGCCTGCAGCAAGGTCGCCTCGGCCGTTAGCATGGGAAGCTGGGTCTGTAAGCCGCCGCGATAGCGGTCCTCGGCGATGCGAAAGGCGCGCTGGGCGCTCTGGACCGCGTCCTGCTGTTGCACGCGCTGGGCTTCCAGGCTGGCAACCTGAGTCATGGCATCGGCCACCTGCTTGATCGCCGCCAGCACGGCGGCGTTGTAGTCGGCGACCGCCAGGTCCAGATCGGCGGTGGCGCGGGCATAGTGCGCGCGCAATTTTCCGGCGTCGAAAATCGGCAGATGCAGCGCGGGCCCCGCCCCCAGGATAAGGGAGTCACCACGCAGCAGATTGGAAAGCCCAATAGCCTGAAATCCCGCCGCCGCCGCCAGATTGATGTCGGGATAAAAATCGGCCTGTGCCGCTGCGCGCCCCTCCATCGCCGCCAGCACCCGCGCCTTGGCCGCCAGAATGTCGGGCCGGCGCGCCAGAAGATCGGCGGGCAGTTGCCGCGGCAAAGGCAGCGCGGCGTTCAGATTGGGATTGGGACGGGTGATGGTCTGATACAGGTCCCCGCCCCGCCCCGCCAGCGCCGCGATGGCATGCAGGTCCATTTCGCGCGCGGCGGCGAAGCGCAATTGATCCGCCCTGGCGATAGACAAAAGCGCCTTGGCCTGCTCCAGCGCGCTGGCATTCTCCAAACCGGCATTCAGGCGGCCCTGGGTGATCTTCACGATCTCTTCGCGCTGGGCGACGGTGGCATCGGCGATATCGCCATATTGATAATTGAGAAACAGATTGACATAGGCCTGGGCAAAGGCCCCCGACAGCGCCAGATGCGCGCCTTCCGCGTCCAGCGCCGCGGCTTGCGCGGTGTGGCGCGCTTTCTCGATCAGCGCCGCTTGGCGGCCCCAGAAATCCAGATTCCAGTTCATGGCCGCGGTGATATTTCCGAACCATTGATAGCTGCCGCCATAGGGCGGAGGGATGATGGAATTTTGGCTGAACAAAGTGCGCTGCTGGCTGGCGTCCAAATCCAGGCGCGGCAGATTTTGCGCGCGGCTCGCCGTCCATTCCGCTTCCGCCGCCCTCAGCCGCGCCAGCGCCGCCGCCAGGGTGGGATTGCCCGCCATCACCAGACCCGCCAGCCGGTCCACTTGCGGGTCCTGAAACGCCTTCCACCATTGCTGCGGCGCTTGCGGCGCGGCCTCGCCGGTCAGGCCCAGCTTGTTCTGGTCCAGCGCCGCCACTTGCGGCGTGGTGGGCGGTGTGTCCACACAGGCCGACAGCAACAGAGCCGTCAAAAGCGCCGGCGCCCGTCTCAGGATATTTCTTGTTATAATCAGGCGAACCACGCGAAACGCCATGCCCTCTTTTGTCTATGTCCTGGCCGCAAAAACACCCCGGGGACGGGTCCTGACCTATGTCGGCTGGACCCTGGACCTGGAGCGGCGGCTGGCCCAGCACAATGATACGCGAGTCGGTCCAAAACGCGTCGGCGCCAAAACCACCCGCGGCCGGGTCTGGACCCTGGTCTATGCCGAGAAGCACCGCACCCGCAAAAGCGCTATGCGGCGGGAGTTCGTGCTGAAGAATGACAAGAAATTCCGGGCGGCGCTGCGAAACCGATAGGCTATAGTCCGCGCGGGTTTTGTTGGGACCTTGCGATGATTTTCGAACAGATCGCCACCGGCGGCTGCCAATCCTATCTGCTGGGCTGCGAAGAGGCGCGCTCCGCCATTCTGATCGATCCCAATATCGCGCAGATGGACCGCTATCTGGGTTTCGCCACCAAGGACGGGGTGCGCATCCGCTATGTGCTGGACACCCACACCCATGCCGATCATTTCTCGGCGGCCAAGGAATTGGGCAAGACGCTGGGTGTGCCGGTGGTGGCCAGTAAACTCTCGCCCGCGCCTTACGCCGACTTCCGTCTGGATGACGGCGAGATCCTGCGGGTGGGCGCTATGCGGCTGCGCGCGCTGCACACGCCGGGCCACACCCGCGACAGCATGTGCATTGTGGCGGAAGACCGTATCTTCACCGGCGACACGTTGCTGATCGGCGGCACCGGGCGCACCGATCTTCCCACCGGCGATCCGGACCAACTCTATGACAGCCTGTTTGGCCGGGTGCTGAAGCTCGACCCCGCCCTGCTGGTCTATCCGGCGCATGATTACAAAGGCCGCAGCCATTCCACCATCGGCGAGGAGATCGCCGCCAATCCGCGGCTGCAAAAGCGCGAGCGGGCCAACTTCATCGCCATGATGCGGCAGCTCAACCTGGACGCCCCCACCCACCTGACCGAGGCGCTGCGCACCAATATGAGCGGCGGCAAGACGGTGGCGCAGCTTTTGGCGGAAGCGAGCGCCCGCGTCCCCTTTGTCTCCATGGCCGAATTGGCGGAGCGCGTGACCCACAACGATCTGGGGCTTATTTTGTTGGATGTGCGGGAAAAGGAGGCCTTTGCGTCGGGCCATATTCCCGGGGCCCAGCATCTGCCGCGCGGGCAACTCGAATTGCGGGTGAACAAGGAACTGCCCGATCCTACCCGCCGCATTCTGGTGGCGTGCGAATTCGGCCAGATTTCCACCCTGGCCGCCGCCACCTTGCGCGAACTGGGTTACGTCAACGCGACTGCCCTGGACGGCGGCATCAAGGCATGGCGCGAGAGCGGCTTGCCGATGACGGTGCTATAGCGTTCGGACAATGTCCGCTTATGCAACGCGAAACTTTGGCCGCTTTCCGTACATCATAGCACGCCACAACCATTCCAACGGGCCATATCGAAAATTCTTGAGCCACCACATGCTCAAGATTCCTTGTGCGGCGTAGATCGCTACCACGAACACCATGCCTTCAGCGGGACCGATCTTTGAGAATAGTCCCAAACCATAACCGTAGAAAATCCACCCCAACAGCAGCGATTGCACAATATAATTCGTGAAGGCCATCCGTCCAAGCGGTTCAAACCACACCAGCCAGCGACCGGTACTCCCAACAGCGAAGACCAAGCTGCAATAACCAAGTGACAGGATGATGGTCGCCGCAGAGGCTGCAAATGGGTCTATGCCGCCGAGGAATGGCCATCCCGAAAACCATCTGGCGGTTGTCGATAAGGTAAGTGCGAGCCCCAGCGTGATGAGCAAGGCTGCCGCACCCCAAAGCTTGCGGGCGTGGAGCCTTGCATTTCGCACGACTCCCAACCGCCATAACAGTATCCCGAACATGAAAAGCCCAACTGTACGGGGGAAGACCAAGGCGTGCAGAGGCAGGAGAGGGCTCACTTCCTTGAAGCGGAATGCGAGTATTTGGCTGAAATCGCCCGATCCATACACGCGGTTTGCGGCTTGGATATGGCTTGCCAGCCAGGCTGAATCCTGAAAAGCCATGGGCGGAAGCAAAAATGGCATCGCCAAATAGAGAAGCAGGCTGGATGCTGCCCCGAGCCACAGTACCCAGTTGGGCGCGAACAGAAACGGAAGCACAATCATGCCCGCAAAGGCATATTCGGTCAGGATGTCGCCATTCCATATCAGAAACAGGTGAACGAGGCCAAACAGGAGCAGCGCCAGCAATCGTCTAACAAGCAACAGAGCCCGGCGAGAATCGTCAGCAAGCCGCTCATATTGGATTGCAAGACCGACGCCGAAGAGCAGCGAAAATACTGCGAAAGCTTTTAGATCGAAAAAAATTTCGAGGAGGCCATCAACTATCCAATTCAGTCCTTGGTCCGTCGTGAAGGGCTGAAACCATTGAAAAATCGAAATGCGAAACATGATTTCAAGATTCATCGTAAGGACGCCAAATAACGCCAAACCGCGCAAGGCGTCGACGGAATCGATCCGCTGAGATGGTGCGATTGGCGCCGCGCTCGTTCTGTGGCCTGACAGACTCATTCTTGCGCCCCTCGCGCGCCCTCAGAATCTCTCTCGATTCATGCTGCCAGTATAGCCAGCCTTAGGAATGTCCGCTTTGGCCGAAAGCGGTCATTCAGGCTAAGCCTAGACCCAGCGGCCCGCTCGTTTCTTCAGTCACGAGCATCTCGACCGATGACGCGCTCAAGGATCACCGCCCTCGCCCGCTGCGCGGGTTCGAAGCGGGGCCAGCTTTTCTAAGCTCGCTTTGCTCGCTAAGAAAAGTTAGGCTAAAGACCCGAGCCGCGCCCTTATCGCCAGGATTGCTTGAGCTCTTCCAAAGGCTGCTGGGAAACCTGGATGGCGCCGCTGCGCGGCCGGTCGATGTCCAGGATCATCACCAGTGCGAGGGTCATCGCCACCAACACGCATACAGTGGCGATCCGCTGCGGCTTGCCCTTCGCCGCCGCGGTATAGCCAAGCATCGCCGCCGCCAGCACCGCATAGAGCAGCAGCACCGTCAGAACCCGGTCGGGAACATGCGCCGCCCCCGCCGCGTTCCGCGCCGAGGCCAGCTCGAAGCTCTGGTTCATGGGATCCATCAAGGCGCGCGGCAATAGCGGGTTGGGCTCGGTGCGTACTGCCTGGCCGGTCGCGGCCCACAAGCTCTGCTGGAGCGCCATGGTCCGCGCCGTGGCGCCCGCATCCGCCTCCGACCATGCCAGCCTTGCATCGAGATAGGCGCGCAACAACTGGCTTATCGCCGCCTTGTTCGGCGGCTCCAGAATCTGCGTACGCAGCCAGGCGGTGCCGATGGCGTTGGCTTCCTGCACCACCAGATCGCGCCGGTCCTCATAGCGATTGAGCGCCAACGAAAACGTGAAGCCCAGCAGCAGCGCCAGCAGACCCAGAACCGCCGACAGAAGATAATCATGGCTTTCGGAGTAGGTCTCGCCCGATCTCTTCAGCAACCACAGATGACCGCGATACCCGACGGTGGCGGCAACAAGCAAGGCGGCCAGCACTGTCAGCGCGACGATCGTCAGAGGAAGGGTTCCGAGCCATGCCATAGCGCACCAATCCTACTGCGCTGTCGGCCGCTCGCTCAAGCTGGCGGCGTATCACCGTACGGCTAACATACTATTAGCCCAACCTACTAAGGCGCGAGGGATTTTGGTCATCCGAGCAGGGTTTCTAGCGTCAGCGTAGCAACGCGCGGAGCCAAACCCCGCGCAGGCCGCTCGCCCAAGCTCGCGGCGTTCGTCGCTCGAAATGGTCCACTGGACCATTTCGTTCGCCTATGGCGAACCGCTTCTCACTCCGCCGCGATCTGGTTACGCTTGTCGAACTGCGACCAGACACCTTCGTTGCCGTCCCAAGACCCGCGCGAGGCGCCCTTGGAATATTCGGTGGCGCGCTGTTCGAAGAAGTTGGCGTGCTCCACCCCGTTGAGGATTTCCACCAGCCAGGGCAAGGGATGCGCCTTGAGCTGACGATAGCCGCTCTCCGTGGCCTCAAAATTGCCGAACACCGGCTCCAGCCTCAGCTGAGTCAGCCGCCAATCGGCGATATAGCGGACATAGGATTTGATTTCCACGGCCGTCATGCCCTGAACTTCGCCCAGGCTGAAGGCCAGATCGACAAAGCCTTCTTCCAGCCCGACCATGGTATGGGCCACCTCGCGGATATCGTCGCGCACCTGCTTGGTGACGCAGCCCGTCTCATCGGCCCAGGCGTGATAGAGCTTGGTGATGCCCTCGCAATGCAGGCTTTCGTCGCGCACCGACCAGGAGACGATCTGGCCCATGCCGTTCATCTTGTTGAAACGCGGAAAGTTCATCAGCATGGCGAAGCTGGCGAACAGCGACATACCCTCGGTGAAGGCGCCGAACATGGCAAGCGTGCGCGCCACGTCGGCGCAGGTCCCCACGCCGAAGGTGTGCATGTAATCGGCCTTGGCCTTCATCTCGCGATAATCGCGGAAAGCCTCGAATTCGGTCTGCGGCATGCCCAGCGTCTTGAGCAGCAGCGCATAGGCGTCGATATGCACCGTTTCCATATTGGTGAAGGCGGCCATCATCATCTGCACTTCCAGTGGCTGGAAGATCGGGATGTAGCGCTTCAAATAATTGTCGCCCACTTCCACGTCTGACTGGGTGAAGAAACGAAAGATCTGGGTCAACAGGCCCTTTTCGGCGTCGGACAAATGACCGGACTGCCAGTCGCGGATGTCGGAGCCCAGCGGCACTTCCTCGCCCATCCAATGGGTCTGCTGCTGGCGCTTCCAGCAGTCATAGGCCCAGGGATAACGGGTGATGTCATAGGTGCCGGTAGCATTCAGAAGGCCAATGGTGCCTTTTCCGATGAGCGACCTGGGGTCAACCTTGCCGAGATTCACTGACATGCGAGACACTCTTCATAGTCGGTGCGAGGCGCAGAGGTGACGCCCTTTTCTTTCTTCTCCAGCTGGCCGGCAAAGCCGGCGCGGCTGATCGACTTGGAGCGGCAATAGTAGAGACTCTTGATGCCGCGCTCCCACGCCGTCCAGTGCAGCATATGCAGGTCCCACTTGTCGATGTCGGCGGGCAGGAACAGGTTCAGCGACTGGCTCTGGCAAATATAAGGCGTACGGTCGGCGGCCAGTTCGATGATCCAGCGCTGGTCGATCTCGAAGGCGGTGCGATAGACCGCCTTTTCCTCATCGCTCAGGCAGTCCAGATGCTGGACCGAGCCTTCCTGCTCGACAATCGACTGCCAGGTCGCATCGGTGTTCTGGCCCTTGGTCTCCAGCAATTCCTGCAAATAGGGATTGCGCACCGAGAAGGCGCCCGACAAGGTCTTGTGGGTGTAAACATTGGCCGGGATCGGCTCGACACAGGCCGACGCGCCGCCGCAGATGATGCTGATCGAGGCGGTCGGCGCGATGGCGATCTTGTGGCTGAAACGGGCCTTCATGCCCTTTTCCTGCGCGTCCAGGCAGGCGCCCCGCTCCTCGGCCAGATGATAAGAAGCCGCATCCGCTTCCCGGCGTATCTTCTTGAAGATGCGCAGATTCCACGACTTGGCCATGGCGCTTTCCAGCGGGATATTCTTCATCTGCAGGAAGGAATGAAAGCCCATCACCCCTAAGCCCACCGAGCGTTCGCGCAGGGCGCTATATTTGGCCCGGTGCATGGAATCCGGCGCCTCCTCGATGAAGCTGGTCAAGACATTGTCCAGCATCCGCAGCACGTCCTCGACAAAGCCCTCGGCCTCGGCCCACTGGTCCCAGGTTTCGATGTTCAGCGACGACAGGCAGCAGACCGCCGTGCGCTCCTTGCCGTCATGGTCGGCGCCGGTCGGCAGGGTGATTTCGCTGCACAGATTGGAGGTGTTGACCTTCAGCCCCAACTCGCGCTGGTGCTTGGGCAGCGCTCGGTTCACCGCGTCAATGTTGAGGATATAAGGCTCGCCGGTCTGCAGCCGGGTTTCCAGGATGCGCTGCCACAGCTCGCGGGCATTGACCTCGCGCAGAACCTGCTGGTCCTTGGGGCTGCGCAAACCGAACATCTTGCCCTGCTTCACGCAGTCCATGAATTCGTCGGTAATGTTAATGCCATGATGCAGGTTCAACCCTTTGCGGTTGAAGTCGCCGGAAGCCTTGCGGATCTCCAGAAACTCCTCGATCTCCGGATGGGTGATGTCGAGATAGACGGCGGCCGAACCGCGGCGCAGCGAGCCTTGGGAAATTGCCAAGGTCAGCCCGTCCATCACATGGATGAAGGGAATAATGCCACTGGTCTTGCCGGTCTTCACTTTTTCCCCGATGGAGCGGACCTTGCCCCAATAGGTGCCGATGCCGCCGCCATTGCTGGCCAGCGCCACATTCTCGTTCCAGGTGCCGACAATGCCGTCCAGAGAGTCCGATACATCATTGAGGAAACACGAGATCGGCAGGCCGCGCTTGGTGCCGCCATTGGACAGGATGGGCGTCGCCGGCATGAACCACAGCCGGCTCATATAGTCGTACAGCCGCTGGGCATGGGCCACATCATCGGCATAGGCGCAGGAGACGCGCGCGAACATGTCCTGAAAGCTTTCGCCAGGCATCAGATAGCGGTCGGTCAGGGTCGCCTTGCCGAACGGGGTCAGCAACGCGTCACGGGCGCGGTCCAAAGTGAGATCGGCGGGCTTGGGACGCGGCGCCAAAGGATAAGGCAGCGGCGGCTGGGGCGCCGACTGGAACAGGTCTTGAACAATGCGCGGGGTGATTTGGGGGGCGATCTCGGGTTCGGGCTTGGGCTTGACTACCGGCGTTTCGGTGACGGTGCGCGTCACCACCACAGAACGCTCGATCACCCGTTCCGGCGGCGTCTGGGCGACCACTTGGCCGTCATTGTCGAAATCGCCTTCCAGAACAAGTTTACCGAGTGCCGACATCTTTCTTCTTCCCCTTTATGGGTTTCGGGGAATCGGGAGGCTTTGGCGGCGAGAATATCCCACAGCCCTACAGCCCCTCTGGGACGCCCCGCCCCATGTGCTCAAGTCCCGTTCGCGGCAGGTCTCCTGGCTCGCGGCCCTCTTTCCGGCGCCTTCCCAGGAGCAGCTCCCAGTGGCTAAAGGCCGGAAAATCAGCCGTTTACAGTTGCGGGGGCAGCCCCGGATTCCGGCCCCACCAGGCCGCTCCGGAGTTCCCTTGAATCCCCTATCCAGAGCATTCGAGTGACCGTGAACGACTATATCTAGGGGCCTATTCGCGGAATCCGTCAAGCCGGAAAACTTTCACACAGGCGTCATTTTTCGCTTGGGGACAAAAGTGTGAAGGAGCGC
>DATEEB010000150.1:0-5118 GCA_035281345.1 Rhizomicrobium sp.
CCTGTATAGACTCCCCGACTTTTGACTTGTGCGCCATCAGAGCGCGGGCTTTTTGGGAGGTCTCCACGTGAAGGCATATCTGGCGGTCACCACCGCCCTTTCCTTGTTGCTGAGTACGGTCTCGGCATTTCCGCAAGCCAAGGCCACGGCCGACACCGCGCCGGATTTGGCCTACGAAGCGATCCCCAATTTCTTCAAGGCGCCGGCCGGCGACTCCATGGGCGAGTTGCAAGGCGTGGCCACCAACTCCAAGGGTCATATCTTCGCCTATTTTCGCGGACCGCAGACGCGGTTGTTGGAGTTCGACCAGAACGGAAACTTCGTCAAGGAAATCGGTAAGGGTTATTATGGCTTCCAATTCGCGCATTCGGTGCGGGTGGATCATGACGACAATATCTGGACGGTGGACGAAGGCACCAATGTCGTCACCAAATTCGATCCCACCGGCACCAAGGTGCTGATGGTGATCGGCCATCGTCCCAACCACGCCTTGGGGCCGGTGGCGTCGCCCAAGCCGCCCTATCCGCCGGACGGCAAATACACGCTGTGCCGTCCCAGCGATGTTGCGTGGGATTTGCAGGGCAACATCTTCATTTCGGATGGCTATTGCAACCATCGCGTCATCAAGTACGACAAGAACGGCCGCTTCGTGGCGGAGTCCGGCAGCTATCTGGCAGGCAAGGGCGAGAGTGAATACAATGTGCCCCATGGCATCCAGGTGGATCACCAGGGCAATGTCTATGTTGCCGACCGCGGCAATAACCGCCATGTGGTGCTGGACAACAATCTGAAATGGAAAACCGCCTATACTCAGTTCGGCACCGCTTGGTCGAACTGCATCTCCGAAGGTCCGCACCAATATCTGTTTCTGACCAACTCCAATCCCAACGGCAATCCGCCGGGCAGTTGGGCGCGCACGGGACAGATATATAAGGCCGAACTGGACGGCACGGTGATCGGAAAATTCGGCCATGCCGGCAAGCTGGCGCCGAACTTTCAGGTGGTCCACATGATGGATTGCCGCAATCCGGACGAATTGGTCGTCGGCGAGATCGAATCCTGGCGCATGCAGAAATTCGTCCTGCGCGGCAGCAAGGGGGGCAAGTAACATGAAATCCATCAAGACTTTGCTGCTTGCCGCGGCTTGCGTCATTGCCGCGCCGGCGCTTGCCCAGGAGTTGAACTACACAACCTCTCAGCCGCTGATGCTGCCGGCCGACACTTTCTTCGGCTCGGTCTTCGGCGTGGCCACCAATTCCAAGGGCCATGTCTTTGTCTATACCCGCAACGGCGATCCCGTCATGACCTTGGCCGGAAGCCGCGCTTTCGCGCGCGGCGGTTCCAGCCTGTATGAGTTCGGGCCCGACGGGAAATTCATCCGCCAGATCGGCAAGCAGAATTACGGCTTTCTGGCCGCGCAGCAGGTGCGGGTGGACAAGGATGACAATGTCTGGGTGGTGGACCGCTATTCCAACATGGTGATCAAGTTCAATCCCCAGGGGCAGGTGGCGATGACGCTGGGCCGAAAACCCGAAGCGTTGGTCGTGCCCGCGCCGGCGGAGACTGGGCGCGGCGACCCGCCGGGCTCGGGTGTGCAAGCCGATATCTTCCAGTCGCCTACTGACGTCGCTTTCGATGCCAATGGTAATATTTTTGTCGCCGACGGCATCGGTAATGCCCGCGTCGCCAAGTTCACCGGCGACGGCGTCTTCGTTAAGAGTTGGGGTTCGCGCGGCACCGCCAGCAACCAATTCCAGACCGCCCATGGCATCGCGGTGGATAATCAAGGCAATGTCTATGTCGGAGACCGGGGCAATCGCCGCATTCAAGTGTTCGACAATGACGGCAACTTCAAGAGCAGCATCACCACCGGCGGGGATCCGCAGGCCATCTGCATGAGCCCCGGTCCGCACCAATATCTGTTCAGCTCCAACTCCAATCCTCCCGAGGACTTCGATCAGGGCGGCGAGATCTATAAGCTCGAACTGAACGGCACGGTGGTGGGCAAGTTCGGTCAGGTCGGCAAGGGCCCCAAGGATTTCGGCACGGTCAACAGCATCGACTGCCGCGATCCCAGCTCCCTGTATGTCGGGGAGGCCGCCAACTGGCGGGTGACGAAAGTGACCCTGCGCTGATAAGGTGTCATTGTTTACGGGCGCGGCTGCGATGGCGGCCGCGCCCGTTTTTGCGCGCGGCATGTCCGCCAGTCCGCATGAAATTTGCTGCTCCTGCGAAGTGCGGCAAGTTTGCGTCCGGCCGAAAGCCCGCTAGGATCGGCTCAAAATAATAACTAAGACAATTGGGGGAGGGCAAATGGTTCAACGACATTCCACGCGTGGCGCATGGCTGATCGTATTGGCCTCGCTGATCACGGGCGCTATTTGCGTCTATGATTACTACACGCCCGAGACCGGCCTGATCGGCACGGGTGGGGTGATCCTGGTCGCTATGGCCGCGGCACTGATGGCGGTGGCCGCGCTGGTGCTGGCCTTCGTGCCCAACCGCTCCTGCTTTCTTCAAGGCTTTTTGGTGGTGTCCATTCTGTTGGACATTATCGGCTCATCGGTTGCCGGTTATTTTCTGGAAAGCCCCATCATCATGGCGGCGCAGGCCTTGGCTCTCATGGGTTGGTTGCTCAACGTGATCGGCGATGTCGCCGACCGTAGCGTGGAGATTGACGATGCCGAAGACTTATAAAAAAAATAAGATCCTGGTTTTCGGCGCGTTCGGTCTTGCCGCTATCGCCGCCGGTATCGCGCTTCTGCCGGCGCAAAACGCCACCGCCCAAGGTCCCAATAACGATCCGCCCCAAGTCTGGGATGCGTTCGGCGGCAATCAGCAGGCGCAAAAGTATTCCACCGCCACGCAGATCACCCCGGATAATGTGAAGAATCTGAAACCGAAATGGAGCATCCATACCGGCGATGTCTCCAGCGGCGCCCGTCAAACGACCTGGGGGGCGACGCCGCTTTTCGTCAACAATACCGTGTATTTGGGCACGCCCTGGTACAGGATCGTCGCGCTCGCGCCCGACACCGGCGCCACCAAATGGACCTATCGGAGCGGCGGCGCCGATGGCCCGCCTGAAAATCAGGGCCTGAAGAATCGCGGTGTCGCCTATTGGGCGGCATCCGCACCCCAGGCCGGCCAGCCCTGCCAGAAGATCGTCTATATCGGCACCATGAACGGCGAGCTGCACGGCGTGGATGCCGACAGCGGCAAGCGGTGTGCGGGTTTCGGCAAAGGCGGCGTGGTCGACGTCAATGCCTGGGCTCCGAAGAACAGCAAATGGAAGATCGGCCTGCTGCAGCCGCCGGCGGTCTATAAGGACACGCTGATCCTGGGCTGGGCCGGTAACGATTGGGTCTATAAGACGGAAAATCCTGGCACCGTCTATGGCATTGACGCCCGCACCGGCGCGATGAAATGGACCTTCAATATCATCCCGCCGGATATGGAGAACCAGACCGGCACCGGCAATGTCTGGGCCGGTATCTCGGTGGACCCGCAAACCGGTCTCGCCTTCCTGCCGACCTCCTCGCCCAGTCCGAACTATTATGGCGGCGACCGGCTCAAGGAGATGCCCTATGCCACCGCCACCGTCGCGGTGAGGGCCGAAACGGGTGAAGTCGTTTGGAGCCGGCAGTTGGTGCATCACGATATCTGGGACGTGGACACCAATTCGGCGCCCACGCTGGTGGACATCAAGAAGAACGGCCGGACCATTCCGGCGCTGATCCAGGCGACCAAGATGGGCTTTCTGTTCATCCTGAACCGCAATACCGGCGAGCCGGTCTATCCCATCGAGGAACGCCCCGTTCCGGCGTCTGACGTGAAGGGCGAAGTCGCGGCCAAGACCCAGCCCTATGTGCCATACCCCGAGCCGACCGTGCCGGAAACCACGCCGCCGGTTTCCTTGTTCGCCGATATCGTCAGTTTCGGAGAATGCAGCCGCTGGAAGGCGCGCTTGCGCGACGATGGCCGCTATACGCCGCCTTCGGTGCGCGGTTCGATCTCCTGGCCGGCCACGCTGGGTGGCGTGGAATGGGGCGGTGGCGCCCTGGATCCCACCACCAACACCTATGTAGTGAACAGCAATGTCGTGCCGCAGATCTACACGCTGGTCCCGCGCGCCGATGCCGACAAGAAATATGGCAATGCGCTGCGCGACAAGGATGGTTATGCCGCACAGCAGGGATCGGCCTATGGCTTCAAGCTGGAGAACTTCCTCAATATGTGGGGCATGCCGTGCTGGGTGCCGCCCTATGGCACGCTCTCCAGCTATGACATCAACACCGGCAAGCTGAACTGGAAGAAGCCGTTCGGCCAGGTCCAGAAATGGGGCTTCTATATGCCGGAAAGCTGGGGCTCGGTGACCATCGGTGGGCCGGCGATCACCAAGTCGGGCCTGATCTTTATCGGCGCTTCGATGGATAGCCGCGTGCGCGCCATTGATGTGAAGACCGGCAATGTGTTGTGGAAGCATATTGTGGATTCGCCTGCTGTGTCGCAGCCGGCGGTCTATACCTACAAAGGAAAGCAATATGTTGTGTTCGCGGTCGGCGGCAACGGCATTCTGACACCACGTTTGGCCGATCAAGTGGTGGCCTTTGCGCTGCCGTAGGAGATATTCCGTATAACAAGGCAAAGGGGCGTTCACCAAGCATGGACGACCTTTTTCCTTGATCGGCCAATGGCCACAAGCCGCAAGTCCCCCCTAGTGTCGTGGTTTCGAAGTTCGCACTATCATCCATATCGAGCCCTTGGCGAACTTCGAAACCAAAACGACACTAGGAATCAATAAGTTGGCTAGTGTCCTTACGATTCCGAAATTCGCCAGAACCCGATATCGTGATCATGCGAATCCCGGAATCGGGACACTAGCGGCTGTCTTTTTTTGGATCGCCCGCGCGCGATTTTCGGCTCCGGGCTTGCCATTGCGGGTCCCCATCCCCATTGTCCCACCCCAAAGAGGGTGGCCATGGCAACGCCTAGCGAAAGAGACGCCGGGACCCGGCTGGACGAATGGTCGCCGCGGCTTTTGAAGTCGCGCCTGTATCAGCGAATCCTGGTGGACATCATCATTGGGACTTTGGCGCCGGGCGAGCAGCTGGATGA
>DATEEB010000151.1:0-10242 GCA_035281345.1 Rhizomicrobium sp.
TATCGCCACCGACACCGCCAAGGGCTGCGGCGCCCGGCTGGCGGGGGTGGAAATTCCCAAATATGAGGATATCGAAACCAGCTTCGCCGACCTCAGGGCGCGCGTCGCCAAGACCATCGCCTTCTTGAAAACCCTGGATCGCAAGGCCTTTGCCGGTTCGGAGGCCAAGCATATTGTGCTGAAATTCCCCAACAATACATTTGAGTTCAATGGCGCGGACTATGTCGGAAAAGTCGTGCTGCCCAATGTCTATTTCCACATCACCACCACCTACGGCATCCTGCGCAACCGCGGTGTGAGTTTGGCCAAAAGCGATTATCTGGGTGGGTGAGACGCGACCGGCATAGCCGGGCAAATCGATCCAGTGGATCGATTTGAGCGTCGAACGCCGCAGCGGCGCGCGACCAAGCGCGACGCGAGGCCGGGACGCCGTCCTATCATAAAAAAAAGGCCCAGTGTTTTCACCGGGCCTTTTTCTTCAAACACGAAATCTAGTCGCGATAGGGATTGTCTGGGCGGCGATCGGCATAGTTGGGCACGCCGTCATCGTCGCGGTCGCGATCCACCCGGTTGGGAATGCCGTCGCGATCGCGGTCGGCATATGCGATATGATCGCGCGGCCCGTAATAGCCGTAACGGTCATAGCGGTCGTCATAATAGCGTGGCGCACAGGCCGACAAGGCTGCCCCGGTCAGGGCGACGGTGAGCAAAGCGATTGTCTTTCTCATGGGGCGAACTCCTTTGACTCTCCATAGCTGACAACGTGCCACCGCCCGTTCGGATGCTTTCGGACTGGAAAAGAGCCGGGAACCGGGCCGAGAGCAAGTTGGGGCCAGATGGAACCACTGCGCCGGAGGGATTTTGTGGCGTGGGCAGGAGAAAGGCGCAGCCCGTATCGGGGATACGGGCAAGCCTTTCGACGAACCCACGACGCAAAAGACCCCGGCCCTTCGGGTTGGGTTGCGGCGGGCGCCCGCGGCGTCGCCGTGCTCGACCGTATTGCCGATACGCTCTTCGCACGGCTTCTGGCGGATCGCCTCGCCGCAACCCAACGCAGTTGCTTCAATCTGACCCCAACTTGCTCTAAGATGGAACGTTTGGAACCATTCTATTTTCGATTTTTGAGGATTCCTCCATGACCCGAAAAATCACCAAGAAACCCGCGCCCGCAAAAAGCAAAGCCAACCCCCGCCTTGCCACCCAGACCGATCTTTCCGGCAACGCCATTCCCGAGATCGCCGAAGCCTTGAACGGATTGGTTGCTGATTCCTATGCCCTCTACACCAAGACCAAGAATTTCCATTGGCATGTGTCGGGGCCGCATTTCCGCGACTATCATCTGTTGTTCGACGAACAGGCCACCGAGATTTTCGCCACCATTGACGATCTGGCCGAACGGGTGCGGAAGCTGGGCGCGCGCACCATCCATTCCATCGGCGAGATCGCCAAGCTTCAGACCATCAAGGACAATGACAAGGACTATGTCACGCCCGCCGTCATGCTGGCCGAGCTGATGGAAGACAACAAATTGGTGATCAAGCGCATGCGCGCCGCGCATGAAATCGCCGACCGCCACGAAGACGTGGCGACGGCGTCGATTTTGGAAAACTTCATCGACGCAGCGGAAAAACGGAACTGGTTCTTGTTTGAAGCCAGCCGGCGCGGCTAGAAAAATTCACTGCAAACCAAAAGGGCCCGGTGTTTTGCACCGGGCCCTTTTGTTGCAAGGTTGCGCTACCTGACTTGGGTGCGATTGCTGTCCCAAACGCCCGTGGACCGATCGAACTTGCCAAGGGTGCAGGTCTGTCCCGAGTGCAGGACCTTGAACGTGTTCTGATTCTCGCAGACTTTGGTATCGCCGGACTGCAGGCGCCAGGCAAAGCCGTTGAATTTCAGGTCGGAACAGCGCCCCTGCAGATGATTCACCAAGGTACGGCCGTCCTTCATTTGGAACACCATCGTCTGGCCGTCTTTGGACTTGCTGCTGGCGATGTCGCGCACGTCCAGGCACATTTTCGCCGCAAGGGCCGGAGTGGCCACAACCAAGCCTGCCAATGTCAAAGCCGTCATTATTGTCTTCATGACTTTCTCCAAGCGTTTGCCCCTCGCCTGGGTGCAGTATCTGCCTTTCCGCGGCCGTCCGCCAGTTCGACGACATTTGTCATAACAGAGCAGAGCAAGCCCGCTGGTCCGGCCTTGACGGGGCCCGCCGGGCGGGCCAAAGGTCTGCCACAATTGGCCATTTTAGGAGAATCCCGTGTCCGCTGCCCCAGAACAGGTCACCGTAACCTTGCCCGACGGCAAGGCCTTGACCTTTGCCCGGGGCGTCACCGGGGGGGAAATTGCCGCCGCCATCGGGCCGGGCCTGGCCAAGGCGGCGCTGATCATTGTGGTCAATGGTCAGGAGTATGACCTGTTCCGTCCTATCGAACAGGACGCCAAGATTCGCATCGTCACCAAAAAGGACCCCGAGGCGCTGGAGCTGATCCGTCACGATATGGCGCATGTCTTGGCCATGGCGGTGCAGTCGCTGTTTCCCGGCACCCAGGTCACCATCGGCCCTGCCATTGACGATGGCTTCTATTACGACTTCGCCCGGGCCGAACCTTTCACGCCCGAAGATCTGCCGAAAATCGAAGACGAAATGCGCAAGATCATCAAGGCGGCCCTGCCTACCCGCCGCGAAGTGTGGCCGCGCGACAAGGCGGTGGAGCATTTCAAGGGGATCGGCGAGACGTACAAGGCCGAATTGATCCAATCCATCCCGGCCAATGAAGACGTCTCCATCTATTGGCATGGCGACTGGCATGACCTGTGCCGGGGCCCGCATTTTCGCACCACCGCCGAAGTGGGCGACGCCTTCAAGCTGACCAAGATCGCCGGCGCCTATTGGCGCGGCGATTCCAAGAACGCGCAGCTTCAGCGCATCTACGGCACCGCCTGGCGCGACAAGAAGGAATTGGACGAATATCTGGTGCGGCTGGAGGAAGCGGAAAAGCGCGACCATCGCCGGCTGGGCCGCGAACTGGAGCTTTTCACCTTCTCGCCCGATGTCGGGGCGGGACTGCCCCTATGGATGCCCAACGGCATGGTGATCCGCCAGGAACTGGAATTCTTGGCGCTGCAGGAAGAACGCAAGGAAGGCTATCGCCGGGTGGCGACGCCCCACATCGCCAAGGAAGCGCTGTATTACCGCTCGCGCCACCTGCCCTATTATGGCGAGGGCATGTATGCGCCATTGGACATCGACGGCGAGAATTACCGCCTTAGGCCGATGAACTGCCCGCATCATCATCTGATCTATGGGGCGACGCGCCATTCCTATCGCGAACTGCCGCTGCGCATCGCCGAATATGGCCAGGACTATCGCTATGAGGCGTCGGGCGGCCTGTCGGGGCTGATGCGGGTGCGCGGCTTTTGCATGAACGATGCGCATATTTATTGCCGCTACGACCAGGCCAAGGATGAGTTCATCCGGGTGATGAAACTGCACGCCCGCTATTACGACCTGCTCGACATCAAAGATTACTATATGCGGCTGTCGCTGCCCGATCTCGACAAGCTGGACAAGTATGTCGACGAGCCGCAGAAATGGCTGGATGCCCTAGCTATCATCCGCCAGGCGATGGACGAGTCCGGCCTGAAATATGTCGAGGGCAAGGGCGAGGCCGCCTTCTACGGTCCTAAGATCGACTTTATGATCAAGTCGGCGATCGGCACCGAATATACCATCTCCACCAACCAGCTCGATTTTCTGGCGACCAACACCTTCGACCTCAAGTATATTGGCGAGGACGGCGCCGACCATCCGGTCTATGTCATCCACCGCGCGCCCTTGGGCACCCATGAGCGCTTTACCGCCTTCCTGATCGAGCATTATGCGGGCGCCTTCCCCACCTGGCTGGCGCCCATCCAGGCGCGGGTGATCCCGATCTCGGAAAAGGCGGCCGGCTATGCCCAGACGGTGGCGGATGCGCTGTTCGCCGTCCCGGTGGTCAACGGAACCGCCGGCCTGCGCGTGGATATCGACAGCAGCAACGAACGGATGCAGAAGCGGATTCGCGATGCCCAACTGCAGAAAATCCCCTATATGCTGGTGGTGGGCGAGCGGGAGGCGGCCGAAGGCAAGGTTGCCGTCCGGCTGCGCTCGGGGACGGACCTGGGCGCCATGCCGCTGGAAACTTTCATCGCCCGCATCAAAAACGAGGCCGAATCCCGCCAAGATGTGGCGGAATAGCCCTTTCCGGCGGGACTTTTACACCCTATCTTACGGCCAAGTCCGGCAAATCCGCCGGGCGCGCCAACCGGCGCATCCGCCGAAAGGTCCCCCGCTTGCGTCCATGATCGAACCACGTTTCGCCTGGGCCCCAACGGAACCAGCGAAGCGTGGATGTGCGCGGCTGTTTATAGGAGAGAGTCATAGTCCCCAGACGTTTTCAGGGTAACGCCCCCGCGCCGGCCAAGGATGGCCCGCGCATCAACGACGAAATCACCTCCAAAACCATTCTGCTGATCGGCGACGATGGCCATAAGTATGGCGAGATCGGGCTGGATGAGGCGCTCGCCTTGGGCGAGGAAAAGGGCTTCGACGTGGTGGAGGTCTCGCCCGACAACAAGCCGCCCGTCTGCAAGCTGATGGACTATGGCAAGTACAAATACGAGCAGCAGAAAAAGGCCAACGAGGCCCGCAAGAAGCAGAAGGTCATCGAGATCAAGGAGATCAAGATGCGCCCGACCATCGACGATCACGATTATGACGTGAAGATGCGGGCGATGAAGCGCTTCTTCGACGATGGCGACAAGGTCAAGGTCACCTTGCGCTTCCGGGGACGCGAAATGGCGCACCAGCATCTGGGCATGGATCTGCTCAACCGCGTCCAGAAGGACACCGAAGTCTTCGCCAAGCTGGAACAGTATCCGAAGATGGAAGGCAAACAGATGATGATGGTTTTGGCGCCGCGATAAGCCTTCGGCTTATCGCGCGCCAAAAGCCCGGCGCGCCCAAGCGCCGGGCCGGCCTTAGCGGGCGAAGCCCGCTTCCCGTGCCGACGTTCGGCATAGGCACAATGGGGGCCGGTTAAAAGCTCAAATACGAAAGCACCCTGCCCGACGCTAAACGGCAGCCTTGCAGCCACAAGCTCCGTGTGCCTGAATGGGAATTAGGAGGGGCGATTATGATAAAATGCCGTTTGCTGCTCGTTGTCGCGTTCGCTTGTGCGCCACAAATATCAGCGGGCCAAACGCAAGAAACTCAGACTGCTGCCGCCGTTCCGCCCGATCCTACCACCGTTACCATTCCCGATCTTTCTTTCAAACCAAGCAAGAGAGACGCAGGTAGGTATGATGAATATTTCTATTTCCACAAATCTGGCGTGAGCTACGAAAAAGCTTTTACGGACTTGCAGGAATGCGCCGCCTATTCCCAAGTCTTTCAATTCATGTTGAGTCCGCCCCATTTCGTGCCTCTGGGTAGCGAACCGTATAAGGCTGATCAATCTCAACACTATGACAATGCATTTTTGCAATTCGGTCTGATTGGCGTCGGCATTCTTGGCTTTGCCATGGACATATTGGCTTCCTACGATGAACGCGTTAACACCCGCCGATGCATGGGCTACAAGCATTATCAGCGATACGGCACATCGAGAGCCATCTGGCGGCAAATCGACAAGGGCAATGTCGCGTCACAGAAGATCGCACGGCTAGCACTAATTGCATCGGGGCCGGTGCCAGCGGGCGAGCCGGTGGAACCATGAAATTCAGACTGTTTCTAACAGCCTTCTTTCTTATGCCAGTAGCCGTATTCGCGCAGGCAGAAGAAAATTTCGAGAAAGGCGCAGTGCCACAGATCTCGCCGGATAAAGCCTATTTCCTGATCCGCACCCGCGAACCAGAAGATTTGCCGGCCGGACCTTTGCTGGTCCGCGCACTCAGCCCTGATGAGCTTATCGGCGCGATGGAACGCCATAAAAAGGACCCGCGCTACAAGGAACCTCCCAATACGGTGTTGATGGACGGCTCGATACCTTTTGCCAAAACCGGCGATGAAAAAACGCTCCTAGTTGCTGCAAAGCCAGGTATCTATATCTTGGCGGCTGAGGCTCATGTCGGGTCAAATTTCAAGGACCGAGGCATCATGGCGGTCTGTCTGTGCTTGGGCACGGTGCGATTCGAAGCCAAGCCGGGCGTCATCACCGATATGGGCACATTGCTGGTTGCGCGGGACGACAAGCCCAGCCCGATTCCAGAACTAGCCAGCGCGGTTCGCGGAAAATTTGTCGACATCAGTGCCGTAACTGTCGTGGTGGCGTTGAAACCAGAAACGGACTCCATGCCGGTTCCAGAAAGCCTTGCCAACTTGCCGCGCGTCACCGCAGACTATCGTGCCCAGCGTGCCTTTCCGAATTATTTCGGCGTACCTATCAACCGGTTGATCGCCATTCCCGGCGTGCTTGACTATGATGACGATGGCCATGTAGTGGATTTGAAGACCACGAAATAACTCCTATCGTTGCTGTCCCACCCGGAATTCTTGTCCCCTAATGACTGGCGAATCAGGAACTTTCCGGTGAAACAAATGGCGACTGATAAGTTGTCGGGCTGACTTTATGCTCGGCAAATTGTCAGGCATCAATTATTCGCGCAGCTGCGCGACCCGGTACAGCGTCACATGCACGTCGCGGCCCCGCGAATAATTGATGCCTTTCAGTTCGCCCAGCACATCGGCATCCGCCTGAAGTTCGGCCAAGCGCGCCAGAAAATCGCCCCGGTCGCTGTCTTCCACCAGCGCCAGGCTGCCCGCGCGCGCGCTGGCTTCGGCGGCGCCCTTGCCGTCCGCCAGCACCACATCTTTTCCCAGCGCAAAAACCAGACTGGGTTCTTGATAACCAGCGAGCGCGGGCGGCGCATCGCCGGGCTGGCTGGCGGCTTCCACCATGGCTTTGAGATGCTCGCTCACCCAAAGCTGTTCCAGGCGCGGGCCAACGCCGGCCGTCAAACTGGGTGCAAAAACCAACAGCGCGGCGAACCCCAACAGCGCGGCCCAAAGATTTTTGCGCAGGATCGCCAGAACCAGCGCCGCCAGTGCCAAACTCGCGCCGACACCTGCCGCCGCCAGCAAGGGCCACCACCATTGTCCGTCACCCACATAGCGCGGCAGAAGCACAATGGCCGCCGTGAGCAACGCCGCGCCCAAAACAAATTGCGCGATTGCGATCCAGCGCGCGGGGGTAAGGAATTTCACCGGCCGGGGATCCAGCACAAACAAAGCCGCCAGGATCGCCAGGGGCGGATAGGCGTGGATCACATAATGCGGCAGCTTGGTGGGCACCAATTCCACCACCAGCCACCAACTGGCCGCCCATACCAGAAGATAGCGGATCGCCGGTTCGTTGCGGCGTGTGACGGCCAATAGGATTCCCGGCAGAACAAACAGGATAGAAGGCCAGAAACTCAGCCCGGAGAGCAGCAGATAATAGCCGGGCCAAGCGCCATGGCTTTCCTGCCCGCCTGCCATCTTGGCGGCAAAGTCCTCGCCCAGCGACTGTTCCAAAAACGCGCCCCGGCTTTGGATGGTGATGGCGATCAGCCATGGCAGGATCAAAAGCAGGACCAGCGCCACGCCGCGCCAGGATTTCAGCGGCGCAAGCCAAGCCCATACTGGCGCGGGCGGCGGCGCGTCCAGGGTGCCCGCATCCGGCGCCGGCGCTTTTTGCGCGCGCCGCTGGTCCCAAAAATCCCACGCCATCAAACCCGCAATGGTGGCGGCCACGCCCAAGACCACCGGGCCTTTGATCAAAATACCGAACCCAAACGCCGCCCAACCCCACAGCAGGGTCCGCTTGGAGGGACCGGGAAAATCCGGATCGCGCGCGGCGCGGTAAAGCCTGAGCAACACACCCTGCACGCCCAGCATGCAGGCCAGCAGCACCGCATCGGTGGTCGCGATGGTGGCTTCTGCTGTCAGCAGCACGGTCCCCAACATCATAAGCCCCGCCAGCAAGGCGCCTTCCGATCCCGCCACGGCCATCGCGCACCAGACCACCAGCCAACCGGCTGCTATGGCGCCCAAAAGCGACGGCAAGCGATAGGTCCAAATCCGGTCGGTGCGGCCCTGATTGCCCGGGACAAGACTGATGATCTTGGTAGAGGCCGCCTGCAGCCAATAAATGCCGACGGGCTTTTTGTAGCGCGGCACATGGCCGAAGCGGATGTCCACCATATCGCCGGATTCCACCATCTGGCGGGAGGATTGGGCAAAGCGGCTTTCGTCCCGATCCAGCGCGGGCAGGCTCAGGACGCCTGGCAGCCACAAAAGCAGCCCCAACAGCGCCAGAAGGGCGAAGGGCCACCGCGCCAGCCGGGTCAGCCAGGCGGGCGGGGCCGCGGCCGCAAGGATGGGGGCGGCGGGAGCCGTTTCCTGAACCTTTTCCGCGCCTTGCGAGTCGGTCATGGGAAGGGACTATGTCGGTCCCGCCCCTATGTTGCAAAGAGGAGGGCCTGTATAAGGCGCCCATCCAGCTGGAGACCAAGGGTCATGTCAGGCGGCGTTGCCGTATCCGCGCCGATTTCCGTTGTCGTCCCGGTCAAGGACGAGGCGGGCAATGTTGGGCCTTTGGCCCGGGAAATCGCCGCCGCCCTGGCGGGAGAGGCCCATGAAATCCTATTTGTGGACGACGGCTCGCGCGACGGCACAATGGACGCCCTGACGGCCCTCAAAAGCGAGCTGCCCCAGCTTCGGGTTCTCCGCCACAGCCGCAATCTGGGCCAGAGCCGGAGCATCCGCACGGGCGTGCAGGCGGCGCGCGGGGAGATCGTGGTGACCCTGGATGGAGACGGCCAGAACGATCCCGCCGACATTCCCAAACTGTTGTCGGCGTTGCGCACGGAATCCGATGTGGCGATGGTGTCCGGCGTCCGGGTCAAGCGCCAGGATACCGCCAGCCGCCGCCTGGCCTCGCGGCTGGGCAATTGCTTTCGCAGCGCGCTGTTGGGCGATGGCGCCACCGACACCGGCTGCGGCCTGAAGGCGTTCCGGCGGCAGATGTTTTTGGACCTGCCCTATTTCGATCATCTCCACCGTTTTCTGATCGCGCTGGTGCTGCGCGAGGGCGGGCAGGTTCGCTTTGTGCCGGTGAACCATCGCCCGCGACTGACCGGCGCATCCAAATACACCAACGTCGGCCGGCTGTTGGTCAGCGGGCAGGATCTTTTGGGCGTGCGCTGGCTGCAGCGGCGCCATCGCGGCAAGGCCGAGATACGGGAGCTGTAAATGGGATTCATGGCGCATTGGTACATGACCTTGATGCAGCATCCCTACGACACGCTGTGGGGCCTGTTCGGCTTTGCGGGCCAGGCGGTGTTCGGGGTGCGCTTTTTGATCCAATGGCTGAAGAGCGAACAGGTGGGCCACAGCGTGGTTCCGATCGCCTTTTGGTATTGCAGCCTGGTGGGCGGACTGATTAGCTTTGTCTATGTCATTCACGTTCAGGCTTGGCCGCTGGTGTTGGGTCAGGCCCTGCCCTTGCCGATCTATGCCCGCAACATCTGGATGATCTATCGCGACCGCAAAACCGCCTCTGCTTCGAGCTGATATGATACGCGCCTTTCCCCTGATCCTGATCGCGGTGATCGCCTATAATGTGCTGGTCTTGGGCGGCGGCGCGATGAGCCATGACGCCAATGCCGTGCTGGGCCAGAATTTTCCGCTGACGGTTTTCTCCGGCGATGTGTGGAAGATTTCGCTGGGCGACGGATTGGTGGCGCTGGCCTTGGTGCTGTTGTTCGTGGAGACGGTGAACGCCACCCGCACCAGCCCGCGCCAGATCCTCAATCACGGCCTGTCGCTTTTGACCTTCATGGTGGCGCTGGTGGAGTTCATCGTGCTCAAGGGCTTTGGCACCTCGCCCTTTTTCTTCATCACGGCGATGTGCCTGTTCGATGTGGTGGCGGGCTATACCATCTCGATCCTGACCGCCAAGCGCGATCTGAGCATGGCGCCGCAGGACGAGCCTTAAGGACGAAAAAGCCTTTTTTCTTAGGGCCTTGACGGGGCCTTGCTAGCGCGGGCGGGGGCGTGTATCTCCCCTTCTCCCTGGCAGGACAGGTGGCCGAGTGGGTGAGACGCGACCGGCGGCGCGTAGCGGCGCAGGCAAATCGATCCAGTGGATCGATTTGAGCGTCGAACGCGCCGAGCACAAGCGAGGCGCCGGGCGAAAACTCAGACCGCGTTCTTTTTTGCCC
>DATEEB010000152.1:0-6896 GCA_035281345.1 Rhizomicrobium sp.
CGGCGCATCAAGGCGCCATTCACCTGGAACGGCTTGAGCAGATTCTGCCGCTTGGTGGCATTGTCGTCGCCCATCGAAACCCAGGTGTCGGTCACCACGCAGTCCGCGCCTTCCACGGCGGTTTCCGCCTCGGTGGTGAAGGTGACCAAGCCGCTGGGCGCGGCCCAGTCGCGGGTTTCCGCATCCACCGTCAATTCCTTGGGCGAAGCCACATTCAGTTTGAACCCAAAGCGCACCGCCGCATGCACCCAGCTGGTCAGCACATTGTTGCCGTCGCCGGTCCAGCAGACGGTGGCGCCCGCGATCGAACCTTTGTGTTCCTCATAGGTCATCACATCCGCCATCACCTGACAGGGATGGGACCATTTGGTCAGGCCGTTGATCACCGGGATGGCGGCGTTAATCGCCAGCTCCTCGACCATCTCATGATCCAAGAGCCGGATCATCACCGCATCGACATAGCGCGAGATCACCCGCGCTGTATCGGCAATGGTTTCCTCGCGCGCCAGTTGCATCTCGTTGCCGGTCAGCATCAAGGTCGAACCGCCAAGCTGCCGCGCCGCCATGTCGAAGGAAATACGAGTGCGGGTGGATTGCTTGTCGAAGATCATCGCCAGCACCTTGCCGTTCAAGGGCTGATCGGTGTCCGGCATGCCCTTGGGCAAACCGCTGCGCGCCAGCTTGCGCCTGCGTGCATCGGCGATGATCGCCTTCAGGGTGGCGCTGTCATGGTCCGACAGGTCCAGGAAATGCTTGGGCTTGGATTTTAGCGGGGCGTTCATTGGGCCGCCGCCTTCTGTGCTTCCATCTGGGACGCCGTCTTGTTCAACAGGTCCATGCCTTCCCGGGCTTCGGCTTCGCTGAGCGTCAAGGGCGGCAGCATGCGCACCACATTATCGCCCGCCGGCAGCACGATCAGGCCATTGGCCCGCGCCGCGGTGATGAAATCGGCGCTGGGGGGCTTCATTTTCAATCCGATCATCAAGCCTTGCCCACGCACACTTTCGAACAGGCCGGGATGGCCCGCCACCAGCGCCCCCAACTGCTGATGCAGGTAATTGGCGATTTTGTTGACATGATCCAGGAAGCCCGGCTCCAGGATCATGTCGATGGCTTCGCTGCTCACCGCCATGGCCAGGGGATTGCCGCCATAGGTGGTGCCATGGGTGCCCACCGTCATGCCCTTGGCCGCATCCGCCGTCGCCAGCACCGCGCCGACCGGAAAGCCGCCGCCCAGCGCCTTGGCCACCGTCATGATGTCCGGCGTGAGGCTCAGCCAATCATAGGCGAAGAACTTGCCGGTACGGCCCAGGCCGGTCTGAATCTCGTCAAAGATCAGCAATATGCCCTGCTCATCGCACAGCTTGCGCAAAGCGCGCAGGAACTGCGGCGCGATCACACGCACCCCGCCCTCGCCTTGCAACGGCTCGATCAGGATGGCGGCGGTTTGCGGACCCACGACGCGCTGCAATGCGGCCAGGTCAACCGCCACATCGTCCTGCAACGTGATCTGGTCGAAGCCCTGCATGCGCGGGCCGAAGCCTTCGAGATACTTCTCGTTGCCGCCGGCATTGATGGCGGCGATGGTGCGGCCGTGAAAGGCGCCCTCGAAGCTGACGATGTGAAAGCGTTCGGGATGGCCGCTGACGAACTGATAGCGGCGCGCCATTTTGATGGCGAGTTCGATCGCCTCGGTGCCCGAATTCACAAAAAAACAGGTGTCGGCGAAGGTGTTGGCCACCAGTTTCTGGGACAGGCTTTCCTGCCCCGGCACCCGGTAGAGGTTGGAGGTGTGCCACAGTTTGCCGGCTTGCGCGGTCAGGGCCGCGATCAGACGCGGATTGGCGTGGCCGAAGGCGTTGACGGCGATGCCTGCCCCGAAGTCCAGGTATCGCTTGCCATCCTCGGCGAAAAGGTACGAGCCCTCGCCACGGACGAAGGCGATATCCGTCCGGTTATAGGTGGGAAGCAAAGCCGGGAACACGAGTGAGTCTCCTCTGGTGGGATTGAAATAAAAGTACAAATCGCGGTTGAAGGAGCTGTTTATCTGCTTTCCGTGACGCGCCGACAACCCCATGGATCAGCATCTCAGCCCTGCCCAAGGGACGGAATCATGTGGACAAGGCCCGCCGCCCCCCCCGCAAAGCTTGTGCGGCGCAGGGCCAAGGATACTGTATCTAGTGACCGGGGAGGTTCCCGGCCTGGCAGCTGGGAGCTAAAGCCATGACACAGGCAAATTGGTCGGATGACCGGGTTGAGCAGCTCAAGACATTGTGGACCGAGGGCCTCTCGGCCAGCCAGATCGCCCGGGCCCTGGGTGGGGTCACGCGCAATGCCGTGATCGGCAAGGTTCACCGCCTGGGTCTGGCGGGCCGCGCCAGCCCCTCGCGCAGCGAACGCCCGCGCCTGCCCATGGCGCCCAAGGCGCCCAGCATCAGAAGCCATGTGCCCGCCGCCCCCATCGTGGAGGAGGATCCCCTGCAACTGGAAGATGGCAGCCACGCCACGGTGCTGACCATCAGCGACCGCATGTGCCGCTGGCCGATCGGAGATCCCGCCGGATCGGAATTCCATTTCTGCGGCCATAGCCCCAAAGCCGGTTCGCCCTATTGCGAAGCCCATGCCCGCAAGGCCTATCAGCCGCAACAGGCGCGCCGCGACGCCAAGGACAATAAGGGCCGGATGGCCAGCTGAGAGGGTGAGGAGCGGCGCGCGTAGCGCGTGAGCAGGTCCTGTGGACCTGCGAAAGCGACGAACGCCGCGAGCGCGAGCGAGCGGCCGGGCAAACACATCACTGGCATCCCCTCTGAACCTCATGGCAAAATCCCGCCATGAGCGTCTATGACTATTCCGCGCCGCTGCTGAACGGCGAACCCGCGGCCCTGTCGAATTGGCGTGGCCGGGTTCTCTTGATCGTCAACACCGCCAGTCATTGCGGGCTGACGCCGCAATATGCCGGGCTGCAGCGTCTGCATGAGCGGCTGGAGCCGCAGGGCCTGACCGTTTTGGGCTTTCCTTGCAATCAGTTCCTGGCCCAGGAGCTCAGCAGCGAAAGCGAGATCACGCGTTTCTGCCGCGAGAATTTCGGCGTCACCTTTCCCATGTTTTCGCGGCTCAAAGTCAATGGACGCAAGACCCACCCCCTGTTCCGCTATCTCAAAAGCCAGAAGCGCGGCTTTCTGGGCACCACCATGATCACATGGAATTTCAACAAATTCCTGGTCGGCCGCGACGGCATTCCGGTGGCGCGCTATGCGCCCAAGACCAAACCGGAAGATCTGGAAGCGCCCATAAGGAAGCTGCTTTAACGCAAAATGTCATCCCCTTCCCCTCGCGCCGCGATGCGGCGCTCAGCCGGGGATGACAATTTGGATAATTCTAAGCCGCGCTGGTCGCGCTGCCGACGGTAGCCGCATCCAGCGAATAACCCGCCGAGCGCACGGTGCGGATGGGATCGGCGGCGCCTTCGATATTCAGCGCCTTGCGCAGACGGCCGACATGCACGTCCACGGTGCGGGCTTCGACATAGACATCGCTGCCCCATACCGCATCCAACAATTGTTCGCGGCTGAACACCCGTCCCGGATGCTGAATCAGATGATCCAGCAAACGGTATTCGGTGGGGCCCAGATGCACTTCCACCCCGGCGCGGCGCACCCGGTGGGCGGCGCGGTCCATTTCGATGTCGCCCACCGTGACCACATCTTCCGCCAAGCTGGGGCGGATGCGGCGCAAGACTGCGCGCAGGCGGGCCAAGAGTTCGGTCATGGAAAAGGGCTTGGTCAGATAATCGTCAGCGCCGGTGTCCAGGCCGCGGATGCGGTCGGATTCCTCGCCGCGCGCCGTCAGCATGATGATGGGTACATTGCGGGTTTCCTGGCGGCCGCGCAGGCGACGGCAGACTTCGATGCCGGAAAGCTGCGGCAGCATCCAATCCAGCACCACCAGATCGGGCTTTTCCTCGGCGGCAACCAGCAGCGCCTCCTCGCCGTCACGCGCTTCCAGCACCCGATAGCCTTCGCGCTCGAGATTGTAACGCAACAGGGTGACCAAAGCGCTTTCGTCTTCGGCAACCATAACGGTGGGTTTGCTCATACAGGGGTCTCGTAGGGAACCGACGTTTCGCTGGTGGTGTCCGCCTTGGGGCGGTTGGCGGCGAGATGGCCGGCACGCACCATGTGGTACACGACCTCCGCGATGTTGGTGCAATGATCGCCGCTGCGTTCGATATTCTTGGCGACAAACAGAAGATGGGTGCACAGGCCGATGGTGCGCGGATCTTCCATCATGTAGGTCAGAAGCTCGCGGAACAGGCTGTTGTAGATTTCGTCGATCTCACCGTCCCGGTTCCACACCGCCTCGGCTTCCTCGGCGTTGCGGCTGGTGAAGGCGTCCAGCACCTGCTTGAGCTGGTTCTGCGCGGCCTTGCCCATGCGGGCCAGGCTTTGGGTCAGACGGATAGGCGGCTCGCGGTTGAGCACCAAGGCGCGCTTGGCGATATTCTTGGCCAGATCGCCGATCCGTTCCAGTTCGGCCGCGGTCTTGATCGCGGCCAGCGTCTCGCGCAGGTCCACCGCCATGGGCTGGCGCAAAGCCAGCAGCTTCATGGCGCGTTCCTCGATTTCCTGCTGAATTTCGTCGATGCGGGCATCGCCCCCCACCGCGCGTTCCGCCGCCACGCTGTCGCGGCGCGCAATAGCCTCGATGGCCGCCGCGAACTGGGATTCGGCCAGCCCGCCCATCTGGGCCACCAGAGCCGAAAGGGTTTCGAGCTGTTCCCCGAAAGATTTCACGGTGTGATCATTCATTGCGCGGCCCCGTTCAGTGTCCCCGCATAAGCGGTTCACGCCAATCCTATGCGACTGTTTTATAACATTTCCGTGACAGGCTCTGGGGCGGCCTCTTCCACCGGTATTTCCGGCGGCGCGGCGGGAAGATAGACAGTAAATACACTGCCTTCCCCCACTTTGCTCTCGATGCCCAACCGCCCCTGATGGCGGCTGATGATGTGCTTAACAATGGCCAGACCCAGCCCGGTACCGCCCTTTTCCCGCGAACGCTTCACATCCACCCGGTAGAATCGCTCGGTCAGGCGGGGGATGGCGCTGGGAGCAATGCCTTCGCCATCATCGTGCACCGCCGCGAAGACCTGCCCCTCCGGCGACTGGCCCAGGGCAACCCGCACGGTCCCCTTCTCCCGGCCATACTTGATGGCGTTGTGAATCAGATTCTGGAACAGCTGCACCAGCTCGTCCTGCTCGCCGATCACGGGCGGCATATCCGGGTCGGCTTCCACCGACAGGGATATCCCATCCTGGGCGGCCAGCGGCTTGAGCGCGGCGACGGCCTGGCGCACCGTGCTTTCCAGGCTGATGCGCCCTTCCGGTTTCACATGCTCGTTCATCTCGATGCGGCTGAGCGACAAAAGATCGTCGATCAAGCGGCGCATGCGGGCCGCTTCGACGCTCATGATATCCAGGAACTGGTCGCGGGCCACCTCGTCTTCCTTGGCATGGCCGCGCAAGGTTTCGATGAATCCCGATACCGCCGCCAGCGGAGTGCGCAGTTCATGGCTGGCATTGGCGATGAAATCGGCGCGCAATTGCTCGCTGCGTTTGACCACGGTCAGGTCATGCAACAAAAGCGCGGTCACGGAAGGCACAACACTGATGCGGGCGGCATAGGCCTGGAAGTGCCGTTCGATCGGCACCGGCTGGCTGAAGGGCACATTGGTGGAAAAACCTTGGCGTGCGTCCGCGATCGCCCCCAGCACATCGGGGTTGCGCAACACCGAGGAGGCCCGCTTGCGGTCCAGTCCGGGACCCAGCACATCCCGCATCGACCGGTTGACGAAAAGCACCCGCTCATTGTCGTCCAGCAGCATCACCGGAATGGGCAGCGGATCCAGCAACAGCCAGGTCATCGGCGGCATGGCCGCCAGGGGATTGTCGTTCTTCTCTTCCGGGGCCCGCAGAATCGGCTTCTGGAAGGTGACGAACTGAATGATCAGCAGCGCCGCCAAGCCCAGGGCTGTCAGGGCCCAAAACAGGCCTGGCCCGGCAAACAACACCAGGGCTCCGCCTGCGATCACGCCGATCACCAGAGGCCAGGCCGTGGCGCGCAGGCGCGCGAACGATTCCACCATCGCCCCATCATAAGCCCGATTGCGACGATTCGGTAACGGGGCTAACAGCTTATCGTGACAGGAGCATCATCCGTATACGGACCGGGGCCATCCTCGGGCAGTTCCTCCGCAGACAGAACACAACTTTTACGGGTGCTTTGGAACTCTCACTACATATAGTATAGTGTAGCGACTTTCACTAAGCACTGGAGTTGACGCGGAAAACACGGCGAACCTCATAAAAATATAAAGGGGCCGATTCCATGAGCCAAGTCATTCTCGCTGAAGACGAAGCACAGTTGCGCAACCTGATCTCCGCCATGCTGGCCAGCAAGGGCGTGACGGTTGCCGAAGCCGCCGATGGCGTCGAAGCCCTGCAATTGCTGAAGAGGAATCCCGCCGCGATCCTGCTTCTGTCCGACATCGTGATGCCCAACATGAACGGCTATGACCTGGTGGAGGAGTCGCTCAAGCTGCGCCCGGAACTCAAAATCCTGATGATGACCGCCTATGCCGCCGAGCGGCCGCCGCCGGCCGCGCTCAAGGCGCGCGAGATTCGCACCTTGATCAAACCCTTCGATCCTGACCGGATGTGCGACCTAGTCGTGGATATGCTGGCGCGGCCTTAAGCATTATTCCGGTTTGGCGCGGCCGTGCTTGATCGCGGCGCGATGTTTTTTGTTCTCCAGCCGCTTGCGCTTGCTGGCCTTGGGCACCTTGGTGGCGCGGCGCGGCCGTTTGGGCGTCGCGGCCCGCCGCACGATCTCCACCA